>NZ_JBHYMC010000083.1:0-25935 GCF_042742535.1 Streptomyces sp. NPDC058880 | reverse complement strand
GCCCGGGACCCTATGGTCCCGGGCCCGGCCCGTTCGTCACGCCGTCGCGATCAGCTGTGCGCGCGCAGCAGACTGCGCATGGTCCGCATCGCCACCGACAGGTTCGCCAGGTCGAAGTCGTCCGAGCCCCGGATCTCCTCCAGGGTCGTCCGGGCACGCCCGATGATCGCCGCGTTCTTCTCCTCCCACGCCTGGAAGCGCTCCTCGGGAGTCGAGGCGCCGCCGCCCACCGACAGCACGTCCGCCGTCAGGGCCGCGTGCGCCGCGAACAGGTCCTCGCGGATGGACGCGCGGGCCATCGACTGCCAGCGGTCGGCCCGCGGCAGCTCGATGATCCGGTCCATCAGCTGCGTGATGTCCAGGCGGTCGGCGAGGTCGTAGTACACCTCGGCGACCCCCAGCGGGTCCACGCCCGTCCGGTCCGCGATCGCGACGATGTCCAGCGTCGGGAAGGCGGACGAGAACCCGGCGACCTTCGCCGCCAGCTCCTCCGGCACGCCCTCGCCGGTCAGCTCGTCCATGACCAGCTGGTACCACTCCAGGTCCGCGCCGCGCACCAGCTTCGGCAGCTCCGCCCACACCTGGGACACCCGCTCCCCGAAGAAGGCGATGGTCTCGGTGATCTGGAGCGGCTGCGGCCGGTTGTTGAGCAGCCAGCGGGTACCGCGCTCGACCAGGCGGCGCGAGTGCAGGCGCACCCGGGTCTGGACGTCCGCGGACACCTTGTTGTCCAGCGCCTCCACCGCGTCCCACACGTCGGCCAGGCCGAAGATCTCGCGGGCCGCGAGCTGCGCCCGGACGATCTCCTCCGTGGAGGCTCCGGTCTCCTCGCGCAGACGGTGCAGGAAGGTCGAACCACCGGTGTTGACGGTGTCGTTGACCAGGATCGTCGTGATGATCTCGCGGCGCAGCGCGTGCCCGTCGATCTGCTCGGCGAACGTGTCGCCCAGCACCGCCGGGAAGTACGCGAAGAGCAGGCGGCGCAGGTACGGGTCGTCCGGCAGCCCGGTGGCGATGAGCTCGTCCGCCGTCGTGATCTTCGTGTAGGCCAGCAGCACGGCCAGCTCCGGCTGGGTCAGCCCCTTGCCGTTGTTGAGCAGTTCGCGGATCTGCCGGTCGGTGGGCAGGAACTCCAGCTCGCGGTTGAGCAGTCCGGCGCTCTCCAGGCGGCGCATGAAGCGCTGCTGGGCGTGGAGCAGGCTGGGGGCCTGGGCCGAGCCGTTGGCCAGCGCGGTGTTCTGCGCGTAGTTGTTGCGCAGGACCAGGTGGCCGACCTCGTCGGTCATCTGCGCGAGCAGCTTGTTGCGCTGCTTGACGGTCATGTCCCCGTCGGCGACGACCGCGTTGAGCAGGATCTTGATGTTCACCTCGTGGTCGGAGGTGTCCACGCCCGCGCTGTTGTCGATGGCGTCGGTGTTGACCTTGCCGCCCTCGCCGCCGGCGCCGCTGCGGGCGAACTCGATACGGCCGAGCTGGGTCAGGCCCAGGTTGCCGCCCTCGCCGATGACCTGCGCCCGCACGTCGGAGCCGTTGACGCGGATGGCGTCGTTGGCCTTGTCGCCGACGTCGGCGTGGGTCTCGGACGTCGCCTTGACGTAGGTGCCGATGCCGCCGTTCCACACCAGGTCCACGGGGGCCTTGAGGATCGCCTGCATCAGCTCGGCCGGGGTCATCTTGGTGACGCCGGCCTCGATGCCGAGCGCCGCGCGCATCTGCGCGGTGACCGGGACGGCCTTGGCCGAACGCGGGTGGATGCCGCCGCCCGCCGAGATCAGCGAGGTGTCGTAGTCCGCCCACGAGGACCGCGGCAGCTCGAAGAGGCGGCGGCGTTCGGCGTACGAGGTGGCCGCGTCCGGGGCCGGGTCGATGAAGATGTGCCGGTGGTCGAAGGCGGCCACCAGGCGGATGTGCTCGGAGAGCAGCATGCCGTTGCCGAAGACGTCACCGGACATGTCGCCGACGCCGACGACGGTGAAGTCCTGGGTCTGGGTGTCGTGTCCGAGCTCGCGGAAGTGCCGCTTGACGGACTCCCACGCGCCGCGGGCGGTGATGCCCATGCCCTTGTGGTCGTAGCCGGCCGAGCCGCCGGACGCAAAGGCGTCGCCGAGCCAGAAGCCGTAGTCCTCCGCCACGCCGTTGGCGATGTCGGAGAAGGTCGCGGTGCCCTTGTCCGCGGCGACGACGAGGTAGGTGTCGTCCTCGTCGTGGCGGACCACGCTGCGCGGCGGCACGACCTCGCCGGCGACCATGTTGTCGGTGATGTCGAGCAGCGCCGAGATGAAGATCTTGTACGAGGCGATGCCCTCGGCGAGCCAGGCGTCGCGGTCCACCGACGGGTCGGGCAGGTTCTTGGCGACGAAGCCGCCCTTGGCGCCGACCGGCACGATGACGGTGTTCTTGACCATCTGCGCCTTGACCAGGCCGAGGATCTCCGTACGGAAGTCCTCGCGGCGGTCGGACCAGCGCAGGCCGCCTCGGGCGACCTTGCCGAAGCGCAGGTGGACGCCCTCGACGCGCGGGGAGTACACCCAGATCTCGTACGCCGGGCGCGGCGCCGGCAGGTCCGGGATGGCCTGCGGGTCGAACTTCATCGACACGTAGGCGTGCTGCTCGCCGTGGGAGTCGAGCTGGAAGAAGTTCGTGCGCAGGGTCGCCTTGATGAGGGTGAGGAAGGCCCGCAGGATGCGGTCCTCGTCGAGCGAGGCGACCTGGTCCAGGGCCCCGTCGAGCTCCTCCAGCATGGCGTCCACGAGCTCGCTGCCGGCGGCCTGGCGGACGGGAGACATCCGGGCCTCGAAGAGCGAGACCAGCAGCCGGGTGGTGTGGACGTTGTTGCGGAGGGTGTCCTCCATGTAGTCCTGGCTGAAGGTGGAGCCGGCCTGGCGCATGTACTTGGCGTACGCGCGCAGGACGACGGCCTGGCGCCAGGTCAGGCCGGCGCTCAGCACGAGGGTGTTGAAGTTGTCGTTCTCGGCCTGGCCGTTCCAGACGGCCGCGAAGGCGTCCTGGAAGCGTTCGCGGGCATCGTCGCCGAGGTCGCCCGCGGAGAGCCGCAGACCGAAGTCGTAGATCCACGCGGTCGTGCGGTCGGCGCAGCGCAGCTCGTACGGGCGCTCGTCGGTGACCTCGACGCCGAGGCGCTGGAGGACCGGCAGGACGGCGGACAGGGAGACCTGCTCACCGGCGCGGTAGATCTTGAAGCGGCGTTCGCCGGGGCCCGCGCCGACGGGCTCGTAGAGCGACAGCGCGAAGTCCTTGTCGCCGTCGCGCAGCTTCTCCAGGTGCACCAGGTCGGCGACGGCGGCGCGCGGCGAGTGGTCGGCCTTGTAGCCCTCGGCGAAGGCGCTGCCGTAGCGGCGCAGCAGCTCCGCGGCGCGCTCCTCGCCGAGCTCGGCGTTGAGCGCCTGGTCGAAGCCGTCGGCCCAGGACCGGGCGGCCTCGACGAGTCGGCCCTCGATGCGCTCGACGTCGCCGTCGGTCAGCACGGGCAGCTCGGTGCCCTGCGGGACGCGGACGACGAAGTGGATGCGGGAGAGGATCGACTCGGTGTTCCAGGCGGTGAAGTCGACGCTGATGCCGCCGAGCTCCTCGCGCAGGATGTCCATCAGACGCAGCCGCACACCCGTGGTGAAGCGGTCGCGCGGCAGGTAGACGAGCGCCGAGTAGTAGCGCCCGTACTCGTCCTGGCGCAGGTACAGCCGCAGCCGGCGGCGTTCCTGGAGGTACAGGACGGAGGTGACGATGGACTGGAGCTGGTCGACCGGGGTCTGGAACAGCTCGTCGCGGGGGTAGGTCTCCAGGATCTGCGTCAGGTCGCGGCCGTCGTGGCTGGACGGCGAGAAGCCGGCCCGCTCCAGTACCTCGGCGACCTTGCGGCGGATGACCGGCACGCGGCGCACGGACTCGGTGTACGCGGCGGAGGAGAACAGGCCGAGGAAGCGGCGCTCGCCGACGACGTTGCCGTCGGCGTCGAACTTCTTGACGCCCACGTAGTCGAGGTACGAGGGGCGGTGCACGGTGGAACGGCTGTTGGCCTTGGTCAGCACCAGCAGGCGGTGCTCGCGGGCCTTGGCGCGGGCGTCGGCCGGCAGCCGGTTGAAGGAAGGCGAGACCGGGTGGCCGTCCTCCTTGCCGCTGTGGTGCGGGTCGGAGCGCAGGATGCCGAGGCCGGTGCCGGGCACGGCGGACAGGGAGTCGCCGTCCACGAGGTTGTACTCGCGGTAGCCGAGGAAGGTGAAGTGGTCGTCGGCGAGCCAGCGCAGCAGCTCGCGCGCCTCTTCGAGCTCGTACTCGCGCAGGTCCGGGGCGGTGGGCTCGTCGGGGAGGCTGTCCGCGATGCGCAGCGCGGCCTCGCGCATCTTCTCCCAGTCCTCGACGGACTCGCGTACGTCGGACAGGACGCGCTGCAGGTCGACGGTGATCTGCTTGAGGTCGGCGCGGTCGGTCTCGCGGTCGATCTCGACGTGGATCCAGGACTCGACGAGGGAGTCGTGGGGGCGCTCGGTGCGGAGGCCGTGCGCGTCGCAGTCGGGGCCGAGGATCTCGATCAGCTTGCCGGTGATGTCACGGCGGACGACGACCTGCGGGTGGATCACGACGTGGATGCCGCGGCCCTGGCGGGACAGCTCGTTCGTCACGGAGTCCACGAGGAAGGGCATGTCGTCGGTGACGACCTCGACCACGGAGTGGCTGGAGGTCCAGCCGTTCTCCTCCACCGTGGGGGTGTGCACGCGTACGTTCGCGGTACCCTGCGGGCGGTTCTCGGCCAGGCGGTAGTGGGAGAGCGCGGCTCCGAACACATCCACCGGGTCCCGGTCCGTGAGGTCCTCGGGCGCCGTGTGCAGGTAGTAGCGCTGGAGGTAGGAGAGGACCGTGTCCCGGTCCGGACGCTCTCCCTGCTCGGCCCCAGTCGGAAGTAGCCCCCCGGCCGGGCTGTGCTCAGCTACCCGGGCCGCCCGTGTGAGCAGCTCGGCCTTTGCTTCGTCCAGCTTGGTCTGCATGTCCTCTGGCTCCTGTCGCGCGCCATTGCGTGACGTAGGTGAAGGAAGGAATGGCGTAGCGCCGCGAGGCGGGGTGTCCGTTCTGGGCCGACGCTATGCCGTCGTGAGAGCCGACCGGGAGGGAATGAGCCAAGATCGGCAGAAGGTCCCGGTGGCGGGGATCAGCGATGGCCCGGGCACTGTCGTACGCCGGGCGCAGGACGGAGGCTCCAGTGCCCCCGAGGGATATCGCGCTGATCACGGGTACAAGGCTATCCCGACCTACCCCCAAGTCGTCATTCACTGCATCTGTACAAATCTTGGGGTGGAACTTTGACACTCTGGCCAGCGACGTTGCGAGCCTTCCGTGCAGCAGCCTGTCCAGTCGCTATTCGGCCAGCTCGCGAGCTGTGAGAACGGCCTCCGCCAGGGTGTCCACGACCGGCACTCCGGCTGATTCCAGACTGCGGCGGCTGTGCGAGCCTCCGGTGTAGAGGACGGCGCGCGCGCCGACGTGGGCGGCCGCGAGCGCGTCATCGACGGCGTCTCCGATGAGGACCGTACGGTCGGCGGTCACTCCCGTCGCGTCCAGGGCCTGCATGTGGCGTACGAGATGTCCTGCCTTGGAGGTGTGGGACGGGCCGGTCCGCCCGTCGACGCGCAGGAAGTGCGCGTCGATGCCATGGGCGCGCACGAGCGGGACGAGCCTGTCGTGGGGTGCGAGGGACAGCAGGGACTGGGTGAGCCCGTCGCGCTGCCACCCCTGGAGCAGGTCCCGGGCGCCCTCGGCCAGCCCGGAGTCCGCGGCGGCGGCCCAGTAGTGGCGGTGGAAGGCCTCGTCCATGACGAGCCACTCCTCGTCGGTGGGCAGGCGCCCCATGAGGCGCTCGTAGAACTTCGGCACCGGTACGACGTACAGCTCGCGGTACGTCTCCAGGGTGATCGGCGCGAGGCCGAGCTCGGCGAAGGAGGCGTTCGTCGCGGTGATGACGGCCTCGATGTCGTGGAGCAGCGTGCCGTTCCAGTCCCACACGATGTGGTGCGTGTGCGTCATGTCAGCAGCCCCGGGATCTCCTGGACTCCGAACCACAGGAGCTCGTGGTCCTCGGCCCCGTCGACGGTGGACCGCGCGTCCTCGTCCCCGCCGTCGGCGGCGGGCAGGGCCAGCACGGCGGCGGTGACGTCCTCGTCCGCGTCGTCGGCGTCCGCGTGCACGGCGGCGGCCACGGTGAGGCGCACGGCGGCGGCGAGGCTCACCCGGCCGAGGGCGGCCTCGTCGTCCCCGGGCGTGGCGGTGGCGGCCTTGTCGTCCACGTCGACGGCGACGACGACGCGCCGTCGGGGTGCGCCGGGGTCGGCGGCGAGCAGCCGCAGTGAGGCGGCCGCGGCCCGGCCCAGGGCCGCGTACTCCAGCTCCTCGATGTCGTCCGAGGCGTACCACTCGCGCAGGCCGGGGGTGACGGCGTACGCCCGCAGCGGGGCGGGGCCCAGCTCACCCGCCGTGTGCACCTCGGCGAGCCCGGGGAGGGTCAGGGGGACGTACACGCGCATGGCCGGCTGCTTTCGGTAGTCGGAAACGCACCCAGGATACGACTCGGAGGCGGCCGGCCGGGGTGCGGCAGGGTGACGGCCGCGGTACCCCATCGGGCTGCCGCGGCCCGCCGGGTGCCCGTCCACCCGAGTACCCGGCCGCGATCGGGTGCACGCCCCGGGGCGGCGGTCGGGCTACTCGGATAGGTGAACCGGGCGGGCGGCCGGACCGGCCGCCGCCGTGGTTGCGGAGCGTGTTCGCCGACCGTAGAAGATCCCCATCAAGTTACCGCCCGGTACCACGCCGGGCCCGGCCTGTTCGGGGGCAGATCGCGATGGACACCACGACGCGCGGCACGATCGGCGGAAACAGCGGCCGCCGCAGGCCCGCCGGCCGCTCCGGGACCCGCCCGGCCGGGCGGCGCGACACCCGCCGCCCCGCGGATTCCCCGCCCACCCCGCGCCTCGGCCCGCACCACTGGTTCGCCGAACGCCTGCTGGCCGTGGTCAGCGGCCGGCGCCCGGTGCACTCGCTGCTCGGCCACACCGTCGGCCCGGCCTACCAGCAGCTGGTGAACCTGGCCCCTGCCGAGCAGGCCCGGCGCGTGCGCCGGTCACCGGTCGTCCGCCAGTGCGGCCGCTTCGTCCCCGGCCCCGGTGTCATCGAGGCCTTCGCACGCATCGCCACCGGCGACCGGCTGACCGCGATGGCCTTCCGCCTGGAACAGGGCCCGGACCTCCGCTGGCGCTGCGCTGCGATCGAGATCCGGGGCCCGCTGCCGTGACCCCCTCCCCCGGCACGTGCCCGGACCCGCCGGCGGTCGAGGCGGGCCGGCCCGGGTGCGGCGCCCCCGGACGGCTCCGCCCCCGGGAACGCCCCGCGGCCCCGGCGGGAACCGAACGGCCGGGGCCGGACACCCGTACGGTGTCCGGCCCCGGCCGACGCCCCAGGACCCCGCGGGGCCACGGCTCACTTCTTGCGACGGCGCCCGCCTGCGGCCTTCTGCGCCTTACGGCGCTCGGCCCGCGTCATCCCGTCGCCCGCTTCGCTCTCGAAGTCGCCCTCGATCACACCGCCCTCGCCGTCGACCGTCGGCGCCGAGAAGTGGAGCCGGTCCGGACGCTGCGGAGCGTCGAGACCCTTCGCCCGGATCTCCGGGCGGGCGGCGGCCACCGGCTCCTTCGTCAGCGAGGGAGCGGCGTCCTGCACCGGAAGCTCCTCGACCTGCTGCTCGACCTGGACCTCCAGGTTGAACAGGTAGCCGACGGACTCCTCCTTGATGCCCTCCTGCATGGCGTTGAACATGTCGAAGCCCTCGCGCTGGTACTCGACCAGCGGGTCCTTCTGGGCCATCGCCCGCAGGCCGATGCCCTCCTGGAGGTAGTCCATCTCGTAGAGGTGCTCACGCCACTTGCGGTCCAGCACCGACAGCACCACGCGCCGCTCCAGCTCGCGCATGATCTCGGAGCCGAGGGCCTTCTCACGGGCCTCGTACTGCTCGTGGATGTCGTCCTTGACCGACTCCGCGATGAACTCGGCGGTGATGCCCGCGCGGTCGCCGGCGGCGTCCTCCAGCTCCTCGATGGTGACCTTCACCGGGTAGAGCTGCCGGAAGGCGCTCCACAGGCGCTCCAGGTCCCACTCCTCGGCGAATCCCTCGACCGTCTCGGCCGCGATGTACGCGTCGATCGTGTCGTCCATCATGTGGTGGACCTGCTCCTGGAGGTCCTCGCCCTCCAGGACGCGGCGGCGCTCACCGTAGATGACCTCACGCTGGTTGTTGAGGACCTCGTCGTACTTCAGGACGTTCTTGCGCGTCTCGAAGTTCTGGGTCTCGACCTGCGACTGGGCCGACGCGATCGCGCGGGTCACCATCTTGTTCTCGATCGGCACGTCGTCCGGGACGTTGGCCATCGCCATGACGCGCTCGACCATCTGGGCCTTGAACAGGCGCATCAGGTCGTCGCCCAGCGACAGGTAGAAGCGGGACTCGCCCGGGTCGCCCTGACGGCCGGAACGGCCGCGCAGCTGGTTGTCGATTCGGCGCGACTCGTGGCGCTCGGTGCCCAGCACGTACAGCCCGCCGAGCCCCTTGACGTCCTCGAACTCAGCCTTCACGGCGGCCTCGGCCCGGGTGAGCGCCGCGGGGAGGGCGTGCGCCCACTCCTCGATGTGCTCCTCCGGGTCCAGGCCCTGCTGGCGCAGCTCGGCCTCGGCCAGGTCGTCCGGGTTGCCGCCGAGCTTGATGTCGGTACCGCGGCCGGCCATGTTCGTGGCGACCGTGACGGCGCCGCGGCGGCCGGCCTGCGCGACGATCACGGCCTCGCGCTCGTGGTGCTTGGCGTTGAGCACCTCGTGCGGGATGCCGCGCTTGGAGAGCTGCTGCGAGAGGTACTCGGACTTCTCGACCGACGTCGTGCCGACGAGGATCGGCTGACCCTTCTCGTGCTTCTCCGCGATGTCGTCGACGACGGCGGCGAACTTGGCGACCTCGGTCCGGTAGATCAGGTCGGCCTGGTCCACGCGCTGCATCGGCCGGTTCGTCGGGATCGGGACGACACCGAGCTTGTAGATCTGGTGGAACTCGGCGGCCTCGGTCATGGCCGTACCGGTCATGCCCGACAGCTTCGAGTACAGGCGGAAGAAGTTCTGCAGGGTGATCGTGGCGAGGGTCTGGTTCTCGTCCTTGATGTCCACCCCTTCCTTCGCCTCGATCGCCTGGTGCATGCCCTCGTTGTAGCGGCGGCCGGCGAGGATACGGCCGGTGTGCTCGTCGACGATCATGACTTCGCCGTCGATGACGACGTAGTCCTTGTCCTTCTTGAACAGTTCCTTCGCCTTGATGGCGTTGTTCAGGTAGCCGACGAGCGGGGTGTTCACCGACTCGTAGAGGTTCTCGATGCCGAGCCAGTCCTCGACCTTGGCGACACCGGCCTCGTGGATGCCGACGGTGCGCTTCTTCTCGTCGACCTCGTAGTCGCCGGTCTCCTCGATGCCCTTGAGCGGCTGGCCGGCCTCGCCCTTGGTCAGGCGGGTGACGAGCTTGGCGAAGTCCGCGTACCACTTCGTGGCCTGGTCCGCGGGGCCGGAGATGATCAGCGGGGTGCGGGCCTCGTCGACGAGGATCGAGTCGACCTCGTCGACCACGGCGAAGTTGTGGCCGCGCTGGACGAGCTCGTCCTGGGACCACGCCATGTTGTCGCGCAGGTAGTCGAAGCCGAACTCGTTGTTCGTGCCGTAGGTGATGTCGCAGTTGTACTGCTCGCGCCGCTGCGCCGGCGACATGTTCGCCAGGATGCAGCCGATGGACAGGCCCAGGAACTTGTGGACGCGGCCCATCATCTCGGAGTCGCGCTCGGCCAGGTAGTCGTTCACCGTGATCAGGTGGACGCCCTTGCCGGACAGCGCGTTGAGGTAGGCGGGCAGGGTGCCGACGAGGGTCTTGCCCTCACCGGTCTTCATCTCGGCGACATAGCCGAGGTGCAGCGCCGCGCCACCCATGATCTGGACGTCGTAGTGGCGCTGGCCGAGGACGCGCTTGGCCGCCTCGCGCACGGTCGCGAAGGCCTCGGGCAGCAGGTCGTCCAGGCTCTCACCGTCCTGGTACCGCTGCTTGTACTCGTCCGTGAGCGCCCGCAACTCGGCGTCGGAGAGGTTGACGAAGTCCTCTTCGATGGAGTTGACCTGGTCCGCGATGCGGTGCAGTTTGCGCAGGATCTTGCCTTCGCCTGCACGCATGAGCTTGTTGAAGACGGACACTGAGGCTGGTCTCCTTGCCGGTCGGGCCTGGGCACTTTACGTAGCCGGGCACGGCAGGTGGGCCCCACCGCAACGGCCATCGTAAGCGAGGACGCGGCCGCGTCGGGAGGTCCGCCGTTCCCATGAGGGCACGGGTGCCCGGATTGTGAACGTACGGGGGACACCGAAGGTGCCGCATCGCCCCGAGGGATTCCCGGAAAGTGTTCGCCCGGGGGTCTCGGCGACAGCAGAATCCGCGCATGGAGCCCATCACACTGACCACCGAACGCCTCGTGCTCGGCCCCTTCGCCCCCGAGGACGCCCCCGAGGTGTACGCGGCCTGCCAGGACCCGGACATCCAGCGCTGGAACGAGGTCCCTTCCCCCTACGGGCACGCGCACGCGGACACCTGGGTCAACGAGACCGTGCCGGCGGGCTGGCGCGAGGACACCGCATACAGCTTCGCCGTCCGGCTGCGGCCACCGGGTCCGCTGGTGGCGGCCCTGGGCGTGCACCCACGCGGCGAGTCCGTGTTCGAGGTCGGCTTCTGGGCGGTGAAGGAGCACCGCGGCCGCGGCTACGTGACCGAGGCGGTCGGCGCCGCCGCCCGCTGGGCCTTCGCCGAACTCGGCGCCGGACGCCTGGAATGGCGGGCCGAGCCCGGCAACGCGGCCTCCCGGGCCGTCGCCGAGAAGGCCGGCTTCAGGATGGAGGGGATCCTGCGCGCCGGGATCTCCCACCGCGGCACCCTGCGCGACTGCCGCGTCGGTGGTCTGCTCCCCTCCGACCTGGGCCTGTCCGCGCGCCTGCCGTACCTGCCGTCGCCGACCGCCTGACCCCGCCGGGTCCGGCCCGCTCGATGTCAGTGGCGGCCCCTAGGCTTCGGCGCATGACCAGCCTGCCGCCGCCGACCGTGTCCCTGTCCGCCGACGAGGCCCGCCGGATCGCCCTGCGCGCCCAGGGCTTCCTCGGAGCCCCCGACCGGCGCGGCGGGGTCCGCGGGGTCCTGCGCCACCTGGGCGCCGTCCAGCTCGACACCATCTCGGTGCTGGCCCGCTCCCACGAGCTGATCCCGTACGCACGGCTCGGCGCGGTCGGCCGGGACACGGTGGAGAAGGCCTACTGGAGCGAGCGGCACGCCTTCGAGTACTGGTCGCACGCGGCCTGCATCCTGCCGATCGAGGAATGGCCCCACTTCGCTTTCCGCCGCCGGGCCAACCGGGCGCGCGGCCACCGCTGGCACGTCCTCCGGGACAAGGAGCACTCGACGCGGGCGGTCCTGGACCGCCTGACGGCGGACGGCCCGCTGACCTCCACCGAGCTGGGCGGCGCCAAGAACGGCGGCGAATGGTTCGAGTGGTCCGAGACCAAGATCGCGGTGGAGTGGCTGCTCGACACCGGCGAGGTGGTGTGCAGCGAGCGCCGCGGCTGGAAGCGGGTCTACGACCTCCCCGAGCGGGCCGTGCCCGACGCGCTGCTCCACGACGACCTGGACGACCACGAGTGCCTGCGCCGCCTGGTCGCCCTGGCCGGCCGGTCCCTCGGGGTCGGCACCCGCGCCGACATCGCGGACTACCACCGGCTCAAAGGGGAGCAGTTCGACGCGGTGGTGGCGGACTCCGGGCTGGTACCGGTGGAGGTGGAGGGCTGGTCCAAGCCCGCCTGGGCCGACCCGTCGGCCCTCGCGACGGCTCCTCGGGGCCGCCACCGCACGACGCTGCTGTCTCCGTTCGACTCCCTCGTCTGGGACCGTCCGCGCACGGAGCGGATCTTCGGTTTCACGCACCGCCTGGAGGCGTACGTCCCCAGGCCGAAGCGGATACACGGGTACTTCGCGATGCCCCTGCTGGCCGGCGGCCGGCTCCAGGGCCGCGCCGACCCGGCCCGCGAGGGCCGCACGCTGGTCGCCCGGCAGCTCTCCCTGACCTCTCCCGCGGCCGCGGGAGCGATGGCGCAGGCGCTGCGGGAGGCCGCGGAGTGGGTCGGCTGCGACGCGGTCCGCGTGGAGCGCGCGCAGGACGCCGCCGAGGCCGCGGCGGTGACGGCCGAGCTGGCGGCACTGGGCGCCTGACCGCGCTCCGCCGACCCCGAGTGGGGAGGCCGGGGGCTGTTCCGTGGCCCCGCGGGCGCGCGGCGCCGGCCGCGGCACCTCACCGTGCCGCCGGACCGCCCGGGTGCGCCCCGCACGAGGGCGTGCCTGCCCGTGCGGGGCACCGCGTCCGACGCCGTGCGCCGTCCCGCGCCGCGGGCCGATCCACCGGTGACGGCGGCACAGCCCTCAGCGGATCTCCAGGATCTTCTCCCGCATCGCGTAGACCACGGCTTCCATCCGGGAGTGCAGCTGAAGCTTCTCCAGGATGTTGCGGACGTGGTTCTTCACGGTGTTCTCGGAGATGAACAACTCCTTCGCGATGTCGCGGTTGTTCATGCCGGTGGCGACCAGCTTGAGGACCTCCAACTCCCGGTCCGTCAGCCGCGGCGCCGGCACCAGCCGCCGCTCGTCGGTCCGCTGGATCATCGACTTGAACTCGGTGAGGAGCTTCGACGCCATCGACGGGCTGATCTGCGACTGGCCGTCGGCCACCGCGCGGATGGCGGTGGCCACCTCGTCCGTGGAGATCTCCTTCAGGAGGTAGCCGGTCGCGCCCGCCTTGATCGCGTCGTAGAGGTCCGCCTCCTCGTCGCTGATCGTCAGCATGATGATTTTCGCGGAGGGAGCCACCTCCTTGATCGAGGTGCACGCCTCGATCCCGCCCCGCCGGGGCATCCGCACATCCATGAGCACGATGTCCGGCAGCAGATCGGCGGCCTTGTCCACCGCCTCCGCGCCGTCTCCGGCCTCGCCGACGACCTGGATGTCCTCCTCTTGCGCGAGGACGATCTCCAGTCCCCGCCGGAAGAGCGCGTGGTCGTCGACCACGAGGACCCTGATGGGCTCCCCGTCCGACGCGTCGGCGGTCTCCCCCGACGGGTCCGCCCCGCGGCAGGCCGCGCCGTCGTCCGCGCGTACCGGACCGAAGCTGTCCGCCATCGTCCCTCCCCCTGCATGGTGCTGAGCTGCCGGGCCAACCGGACACGTTCCGCAGCCGGTTGACTGCCCGCCATGATTCCATGCCCGCACCACGGCGCGGGGGATGCCGGCGGACCTCCTGGCGCATACCCGCCATGCAGGTGCCCCCGCGGAGGCGCCGGAGCGTCCCGCGGGGGCAGCGAACGGTCTGCTCAGCCGCCGAGCGCGCCACCCGCGCCGCCCCGCGGCTCCTCCGAGCTGGAGGCACCGTCGGGGTTCACGTGGATGACGCCGTAGTCGTAGGCGTGCCGCCGGTAGACGACACTGGGCAACTTCGTCTCGGAGTCGACGAACAGATAGAAGTCGTGGCCGACCAGCTCCATCTCGTAGAGAGCCTGGTCGAGCGACATGGGCGCGGCCGAGTGGGTCTTCTCGCGGACGATCAGCGGGCCTTCGCCCTGCACTTCGATGGAACCGATCCGGGTGATCGGAACTCCGTCCGTCTTCTCCTCGGTGACCGGCTGGCCACTGCCGTTGAGCGAGGCGACGCCCGGCACGACGTCGGCGACCTCGGCAGCCGGGATCCGGCCGCTGCCACGGCGGGTGTAGCGCTTGTCGTGCTGCTTGCGCAGCCGGGCCTCCAGCTTGTCCTGGGCGAGGTCGAGCGCCGCGTACGGGTCGGCGGCGGCGGCCTCGGCCCGGATCACCGGGCCCCGCGAACGCAGGGTGATCTCCACGCGGTCGGAACGGTCGGCCTGGCGCGGGTTGTGCTCCTTGGACACCTCGACGTCCAAGCTGATCACCTTGGCGTCGAGCTTCTGGATCCGCTCCGGATTCAGCTTCTCGGCCACGTGCTTGCGGAACCGCTCGGGCACCTCGGTCTTGCGGCCCTTGACGACGATGTCCACGCAGAACTCCGTTCCCGGATAGCTCCGCCCGACGGGGCGAAGCGTCTCCCTTTCGCACCAGACTCCGGTGAAGGCCGGAGCCTCGGACTTGGCGACTTTCACCTCCTCCTCCCCCATCGGCAAGATCTACACCCCACCGACTTCGGAGTCGAGAGAACAGCCTCCTGAGTTCCTCACAACCGAACATATCCCTGTATGACGGTTGTCGGCACCCGCTACCGGCACGTACTTCCAGTCCAGTGGCCGTTCCCTCGTACTACCTGCAACGATGGGCCTTCCCCTCCAGTTCCAAATGTATTCACGGGATTTTCCTCCCGGAGACGTTGCAGGTCACCGCGCCGCCGTCCCGCGAGATCGCGCGAAGGAGTCCGCCGGCGCGGCGACCACCGCTGCCCGCAGCACGGCCCCCGGGCCCGCCCCGGCACCCGCCGCGCGCACCGCCCGGGCCGCCTCGGCCAGCGTCGCCCCGGTGGTGATCACGTCGTCCACCAGTACGACCCGGGCCCCGCCCGTCAGCCGTGCCCCGTCCCGGCACACCGCCAGCGCCCCGGCGAGGTTCTCCCGGCGCTCCCGGGCCCCCAGACCCGCCTGGTCGGCCACGGCCCGCCGCAGCCCCAGTACGGGCGCCACCCGTGCGGCGACCCCGGCCCGCCGCAGCCGCCCCGCCGCGGCCAGAGCGATCCTGCGGGCCGGATCGTGCCCGCGCGCCCGCACCTGCCGCCGCGCCGAAGGAACCGGCACCAGCGCCACCTCGGCCCGGCCCGGCCCCGTACCGCCCGCCAGGACGGCCGCCGCCAGCGCGTCACCCAGCACCCCGGCCAGGGGCAGCGCCCCGCGCTCCTTGTGGGCCAGCAGCACGCCCCGTACGGCCCCCTGGTAGGCGGCCGCAGCCGCTACCACCGGCAGCCCCTCGGGGCACGGAGACGGCCGCACCGGCCGCGCCAGGAACCCGCCGAGCGCGCCCCGGCAGTCGTCGCACACCAGCACGCGGGCGGCACCGCACCCGGCGCAGTCCGCCGGCAGCACCAGACCGGCGAGCTCCTGCCACCACCCCCGCATGACTCCACCCTGGCGGCCCGGCCCCCCGCCCGCCACCCCTGTGGACGACCGCAGGACCTCAGCCCGGGTAGACCGGAGACCCGCCGCCCTCGGCCACCGTGCGCCACTGCGCCCCCGGCGGCAGCCAGACGATCCCGTCCTCCGAGTACGCCACGACCGGCTTCGGCTTCGACTCGTCCTCCGCCGCGGCAGCCGCGACCTCGGCCAGCCCCGTGGCCCCCGGCAGACTCGCCGCGACCACCGAGCCGTCCGCCAGCATGTAGCGGGCCTGCTGCACCCCGCGCTTCTCCCGGCCCACCACCAGCAGCCGGCCGCGCGGCGCCCAGCTCATCGTGGTCACGTCCGCCATCTGCGGGGCCGCCGGACGCAGCTCGCGCACCGACACCGCGGAGATGTCACCCTTCGTGTCGGGCCTCTCGACCCGCCCGATGTAGAGGAGCTTGCTGCGCGCGTCCTCCTCCAGCAGCAGCGCGATCCGCGCCCCGTCCGCGGACGCCTTCAGCGAGACGATCCGCCGGTTGTCGAGCCCCGCCACCTGCACCCTCTCGGGCGTTCCGGTCCCGCCCGGCACCCGCCACAGACCCGGGTGCTGCTGATCCCGGTCCGCGACCCACAGGTCGCCCGAGGCGTCCCAGCTCGGCGCCGTCAGCGTCTCCGCCTTGCCGCCCCGGCCGATCGGCACCTGGGCCGGCATCGGCCCGCCCCCGACCAGCGACACCACGTACAGGCCGTGCCCGTCCTCGGACACCACTGCCGCGCGCCGCTCGTCGTGCGAGACCGCCGCCGAGCTGACCTTGAACACCGGAGCGGTCGCCAGCGGCCCCGGCACCGGCTCGGTACGGATCTGCTGGTCCTCACCGCCCACGTCGAGCTTCATCCGGACCAGACGCTTCTCGTTGTCGACGAAGTACTGGTACTCCGGGATCTTCGGCCGGTTGGCGATGGCGTCCGCACTCACCGAGGTCACCGAACACAACGAGGACGTCTTGTCGTCGGAGGAGCGCAGCAGTTCGACCTGGTCGAGCCGGGAACCCGTCAGGTCCTTGACCGTGTAGAGCAGCTGGGTGGCCATCTTCTTGCACTGCGGCTGCGCGACGTTCCCCACCTTGTCGTTGAGCGGCACGCGCAGCGTGTTCTGGCCGTCGTACGAGAGGGACTTGGTGCCCGTGCGCAGTTCCGTACCGGTGGGGAAGCTGGACTCCACGACCGGCGCGAGCCACCGGGACGGCCCGGCGAGGAGCGACTGCACGGTCTGCGTGGTCGGGTCCATCCGCGAATCGGGGTCGCTGCGCTGGCGCACGTAGACCGGGTCGGCGACGAGCGTGTCGCCGGCGAAGTAGTACTTGTTCACCGGCATGTAGATGCGCTGGAAGTCCGACTCGCTCAGCACCAGGCCGTTCGGCGGCGTCGAGATGCGCCACTGCCGGTCCTCGTCCTGGACGAGCTGGAGCTGCTCCTCGTACTCCCTGGCGCCGGTCTGCGGCTGGTACGCGCTGTGCTCGTCGACGGTCGCGAGCAGCTTGCCCGTCACCTTCCAGCGAGGCCCCTCGGGATCCTTCTCGCCGCGCACCGCGACCCGGTTGAGGCCGGAGGAGAGCACGGTGACGACGGAACTCGGCTTCCAGGACTTCGCGGCCGCCGGCGTGAGGTACTTGCGGGCGGTCTCCAGCTGCGGGTCGTCACTGGTCATCGCCTCAAGGAAACCGTCGACGATCTCCGCCGGGGTGGCCTTGTCCGCGGGCGGCACGCCGAACACCCGCACCTGCGAGTCCACGCCCTGCGAGGCCTGCACCGCGCGGATCTCGCCGCTGTCGGGCATCGAGGCGCAGCCCGCCAGCATCAGCCCGGCCGCAGCGAAGGCGTACGCCCGCACGGTGCGCAGGCGCCGGCGCCGGCCCTTCACCCGTGCGCTTTCCCACCGCGCGTCCACGGGCTCACCGTCCATCGGCTCGATCCTCCTGTTGTACCTGCTCGGCCGGGCGGGCAACGACCCGCGCCCCGCTCCCCGGCAGGGCGGTCGGGTCGGCGGGCACCGCCTGCGCCCCGGCGACGGGCGGGCGCGGCGGTATCGGCGAGCGGTCCCCGGCATCGGGCACCGTGCGTTCGGTCCCGGTGCCCGACGCCGCGGCCGCGGCGTCCGCGGCAGCCTTGGCCCGGTTGGCCCGGGAGTCCTCCGGCTCCAGCGGGATGGGCGAGCCCCGCAGCGGCTCGTCCGCGGTACGCGGCAGCGTCAGCCGGAACTGCGAACCGCCGCCCGGCTCGCCCCATGCCTGGAGCCATCCGCCGTGCAGTCGGGCGTCCTCCACGGCGATGGACAGGCCGAGGCCGGTCCCGCCGGTCGTGCGCGCCCGCGCCGGGTCGGCCCGCCAGAAGCGGTTGAAGACACGGGTCGCCTCGCCGGGCTTGAGTCCGACGCCGTAGTCCCGTACGGCGACGGCGACGGCCCCGCCGGCGGACGCCAGCCGCACCACCACGTCGCGCCCCTCGCCGTGCTCGACGGCGTTGACGACGAGGTTGCGCAGGACCCGCTCGACGCGCCGCGAGTCGGCCTCGGCGATCACCGGCTGGGAGTCGCCGAGGACCCGGATCCGGGTGCCCTTGTGCTCGGCCAGCGGCTCCGCCCCGTCGATGACGCGGCGCACGACCTCCCGCAGGTCGATCGGCTCCGCCTCCAGGGCCGCGGCTCCGGCGTCGAAGCGGCTGATCTCCAGGAGGTCCGCCAGGAGCGACTCGAAGCGGTCGAGCTGCCCGGCGAGCAGCTCGGCGGAGCGCGCCGTCACCGGGTCGAAGTCGACGCGGGCGTCGTGGATGACGTCGGCGGCCATCCGGACCGTCGTCAGCGGGGTCCGCAGCTCGTGGCTGACGTCCGAGACGAAGCGGCGCTGCATCCGGGACAGCTCCTCCAGCTGCTGGATCTTGTTCTGGAGGTTCTGCGCCATCTTGTTGAAGGCCTCGCCGAGGCGCGCGATGTCGTCCTCGCCGGTGACCTTCATCCGCTCCTGGAGCCGACCCGCCGACAGCCGCTCGGCGATCCCGGCGGCCATCCGCACGGGGCTCACGACCTGGCGCACGACGAGCCAGGCGATACCGCTCAGCAGGACGACGACGAACAGCCCGGCGGTGGCGATGGTGCTCTTGACCAGGTTGAGGGACTCCTCCTCCTGGGTCAGCGGGAAGAGGTAGTACAGGTCGTACGGGTCACCGTTGATGTCGGTCAGCCGCTTGCCGACGACCAGCGCCGGCTCGGGCTCCTTCTTGTCGGCCCCGCTGGAGTAGCGGATCTGCGAGAAGGTCTCGAACGTGCCGGTGCCGTGGTTGACGGCCCGGCGCAGACTGATCGGCACGCTGGCCGTCGGATCCACGTTCCCGGAGGCGCGGGCGCCCCGGACGCCCTGCGCGCCGGGCTGGGGCTCCTCTCCGGTGCCGGCACCGAGCGCGACCACCTCGAAGGCGGTCTGGCCGCCACTGGCCAGCTGCTTGACCAGGGAGTTCATCCACGTACTGGCGTCACGACCGACCTTGTTGTCGGTCGCGTCGGGCCCGTCCACGGTCGCGGGGGTGTTGGCCTTCTCCTGCGCCACCGCGAACCCGCCCGCGGCCTGGCTCTGCGCGGCCTCCTCCTTCGCGTCGAGGAGGCCCTTGCTGACCTGCGCGATGACGACGAAGCCCAGGGCCAGCACCACGGAGAGCGAGATCAGCAGGGTGGCCGCGACGACCCGGAGCTGGATGTTGCGGCGCCACAGCCGGACAGCCGGAAGCAGCGGCCGCCGTACGAGACGTACGAACAGCCGCAGCATCCGGCCGGCGGGAGCCCCGTCCCGGAGCAGCCTGCCGGTCCACAGGCGGGAACCGCCCCGGACCCTGCCCGAGGTGCCGGACTGCACGTCAGCTGGGTCCGGCCTTGTAGCCGACACCACGCACCGTCACGACGATCTCGGGGCGCTCCGGATCCTTCTCGACCTTGGAGCGCAGCCGCTGCACGTGCACGTTGACCAGGCGGGTGTCCGCCGCGTGCCGGTAGCCCCAGACCTGCTCCAGCAGCACCTCGCGGGTGAAGACCTGCCAGGGCTTGCGCGCGAGCGCGACCAGCAGGTCGAACTCGAGCGGGGTCAGTGCGATCGAGGCGCCGTCGCGCTTGACCGAGTGTCCGGCCACGTCGATGACCAGGTCACCGATGGCCAGCTGCTCGGGCGCGGGCTCCTCCGACCGGCGCAGACGGGCCCTGATACGGGCCACCAGCTCCTTCGGCTTGAACGGCTTGACGATGTAGTCGTCGGCCCCGGACTCCAGGCCCACGACCACGTCCACCGTGTCGCTCTTGGCGGTCAGCATGACGATCGGCACGCCTGACTCGGCCCGGATCAGCCTGCAGACCTCTATGCCGTCCCGTCCGGGCAGCATGAGGTCCAGCAGCACCAGATCGGGCTTCGCCTCCCGGAAGGCGGCCAGCGCCTTGTCGCCGTCCGCTACGAACGACGGCTCAAAACCTTCTCCCCGCAGCACAATGCCGAGCATCTCGGCCAGCGCGGTGTCGTCGTCGACGACGAGCACGCGTCCCTTCATGGTTGACATCATCCCATTAGCCAATCGTGACCCGGCGGTGAGCTGTCCCACAGCCAAAAGGGCTGGAAATCGCCCCTCGGACCTGCGTGGACGTCGGCCCGGCCGGTCTCGCCCGGATCCGGGCGACACTTGAAGGTACGGGCTGCCGGGTATCCGGGGGGACGGCTGGTCCGTTCGGGGCCCTCACATGGCACGATGGCAGCGACCAGCGCCCCCGCCGCAGCAGGTGGATGTGAAGGAGCGACGATGAACGACTCTCCGGGCTGGGCTACGCCCGGATCCTCTCCGTCCGACGGCGACCGGCAGGGCTCCCCTGCCGACCGGCCGGGCAGCGACGGCGGCGCGCAACAGCCCGCACGGCCCACCGGCGACCCCAAGTGGTCCGCCGACCAGCCACCGCCGGGCCAGTGGTCGAGCCCCGGCGCCACGCCCCCGGCCGACACCCCGCAGCCCCCGGCGCAGCCCTCCGGCGGCTGGGGACAGCAGCCCGGCGGCCCCGGCGGATGGGGTCACCAGCCGCCCGCCGCCAAGCCCGGAGTCATCCCGCTGCGCCCGCTGGGTCTCGGCGAGATCCTCGACGGCTCGGTCGCCACCCTGCGCACGCACTGGCGCTCCGTCGTGCCCATCACCCTGGTCGTGGCCACGGTCCTCCAGGTGATCAGCGTGCTCGTGCAGAAGTTCATGCTGAACGACCTGCCCATCAGCTCCACCGGGGGCATGACCGCCGAGGAGCTGATCGACAGCCTCAGCAGCTCCCTCACCGTCTCGGTCGTGAACCAGTTCATCCAGGTCCTCGGGACGATCGTGGTCACCGCCATGCTGACGATGATCTTCAGTCGGGCCATCCTGGGACAGCACTCCACGGTGTCGGCCGCCTGGCGCGAGGCCCGCCCCCAGCTGCTGCGCCTGATCGGCCTGACCCTGCTGCTGGCCCTCGGCATCATCCTGCTCGGCGCCGTCCTGGTCCTGCCGGGAGCCCTCGCGGGCAACGTGGGCCTGGCCTTCGTCGGCTTCGCCGCCTGGCTGCCGCTCGTCGCCTGGCTCGGCATCAAGTTCAGCCTGGCATCCCCGGCCCTGATGCTGGAGAAGAGCACCGTCGTCAAGGCCTTCCAGCGCTCCTCGAAGCTCGTCGCCGGCGCGTGGTGGCGCGTCTTCGGCATCACGGTCCTCACGGCCCTCATCGCCTCCATGGTCGCGCTGGTGGTCTTGGGGTTCTTCCAGATGATCGGCGTCTTCGCCTTCGGCGGCATCTACTCCCTGGCGGACGGCAGCGCCCAGACCGCCTGGGGGCCGCTGATCTTCTTTGGCATCGGCCTGATCATCGCCCAGACGATCATCATGCCCATCCAGTCCGGCGTCACCGTCCTGCTCTACGTCGACCAGCGCATCCGCCGCGAGGGCCTGGACCTGGAGCTCGCCCGGGCGGCCGGCATCGAGAACTACGGCACGACCGGAGGCTGACCCACCGATGATGAGCACGGGGGGCCTCATCAACCGCACCGCGGCGCTCCTGCCGGGTGCGGAGACACCACCGGTGACGACACCGCGCGCGCCCGCCCAGGAAGCGGCGGAGCACGAACTGTCCAAGCCGATGTACCACGAGAGCGACCCGAGCCTGGTGGACCGCGCCCTACGCGCGTTCTTCGAGTGGCTCGACGACCTGTTCGGTGCCGCCTCCGGGGCGACCCCCGGAGGCACCGCGGGCCTGGTCGCAATCCTGCTCCTGGTCGTCCTCGCGGCCGCCGCGCTGTGGTGGCGCCTGGGCTCCCCCCGCCGCACGGCCGCCGCCGCCGGCACCCTCTTCGACGACGGCGTACGCAGCGCGGCCGACCACCGCACCGCCGCGGAGGCCCACGCCGCCGCCGGCCGCTGGACGGAGGCCGTCCAGGAACGCATGCGCGCGGTGGTCCGCTCCCTGGAGGAGCGCACCCTGCTGGATCCGCGCCCGGGCCGCACCGCCGACGAGGCGGCCGCCGAGGCCGCGGTCTCCCTGCCGGAGCATGCCGCCGCCCTCCGCGCCGCCGCCCGCACCTTCGACGACGTCACCTACGGCGGCCGCACCGCGGACGCCGACGCCTACGCCCGCCTGCGCACCCTCGACCTCACCCTGGACCGTGCCAAGCCGCTCCTGACGGGACCCGCCTCATGACCGGCCCGACCCAGCCCTGGAGCACCCCGGAGCACCCCCCGGCACGGTCCGGCACCGCGGCTTCCGCCCCGGCCGGGCGCGAGCCGGGGCCGTCCCCGCGCAGCGCCGAGCAGCATGCCGCGCCATCGTCCGGGCCCGGTCCCGCCCCGGCCCCGGCCGCCGCGGGACCCGGCGAAGGCCCCGGCCGGGGTACAGTCACGGCCGCCACCCCCGCCGCAGCGCACCACCCGCGCCGCGCCACCCGCACGGTACGCCGCACCGCCGCCGTCCTGGCCGTCGTCGCCGCCGGCGCCGTCATCCTCGCCGCCCTGAATTCCGGCACCCGGCACGGCGCCCTCGACCCCCGCTCCGCCGACCCGGCGGGCAGCCGTGCCGTCGCCGAGCTCCTCAAGGAACGCGGCGTCACGACCCGCGTCGTCACCACCACCCGCGAGGCCGCCGACGCGGCCGGCCCCGGCACCACCCTCCTGGTCACCGAGCCGGACCTGCTCGGCGCCGCCCAGCGCAGCGCCATCCGCTCGGCCATCGACCTCTCCGGCGGCCGCACCGTCCTGCTCGCCCCCGGCGACCCCAGCCTCTCCGACCTCTCCCCCGGGGTCCGCACCGAGGGCGACGCCGCCACCGACGACCTCGCCCCCCGCTGTACGCTGCCCGCCGCCGAATCCGCCGGCCGCGCCGGCACCGGCGGCGGCCTCCGCTACAGCACCGCCCTCCCCGGCGCCATCGCCTGCTACCCCAGCGGCGGCCACCCCACCCTCCTCGTCCTGCCCACCGGCACCACCGGCGGCGACACCGTCCTCCTCGGCTCGGAGACGGTCCTCCTCAACGAGAGCCTCGCCGAGGAGGGCAACGCCTCCCTCGCCCTGCAGCTCCTCGGCTCCCGCCCGGACCTCGTCTGGTACCTGCCGTCCCTCGCCGACTCCGACGCCGGCACCGGATCCGGCGACGAGGACAAGACCCTCTTCCAGCTCGTTCCGGCCGGCTGGTCCTGGGCTTTGCTGCAGCTCCTCCTCGCGGCCGTCCTGGCCGCCCTGTGGCGCGCCCGCCGACTGGGCCCCCTCGTCACCGAGAGGCTCCCTGTCGCCATCCGCGCCTCCGAGACCACCGAGGGCCGCGCCCGCCTTTACCGCAGGGCCGGGGCCCGCGACCGCGCCGCGACCGTACTGCGCGCCGCCTCCCGCGAGCGTCTGGCCGCACTGGTCGGCGTATCCCCCGCCCAGGCCCACGAGGCGGCCGCGCTGGTCCCGGCCGTCTCCGCCCGCCTGACCGGCGGATCCCTGGACGTGACCGCCCTCCTCTTCGGTACCGCCCCTTCCGACGACGCGGCGCTCGTCGCGCTCGCCGGCCACCTCGACGCCCTCGAAAGAGAGGTCCGCACCTCATGACGTACCCGGCCACCGAGTCCACGGCCGCGACCGCGGACAGCGCCCGCGCTTCCCTCGAAGCGCTCCGCACGGAGATCGGCAAGGCCGTGGTGGGCCAGGACTCCGCCGTCACCGGTCTCGTCGTCGCGCTCCTGTGCCGCGGCCACGTCCTCCTCGAAGGTGTCCCCGGTGTCGCCAAGACCCTGCTCGTGCGCGCGCTGGCCGCGTCCCTGGAGCTCGACACCAAGCGCGTCCAGTTCACCCCGGACCTGATGCCCAGCGACGTCACCGGCTCGCTCGTCTACGACGCCCGGACCGCCGAGTTCTCCTTCCAGGACGGCCCCGTCTTCACCAACCTCCTCCTCGCGGACGAGATCAACCGGACCCCGCCCAAGACGCAGTCCTCACTCCTGGAGGCGATGGAGGAACGCCAGGTCACCGTGGACGGCACCGCCCGCCGGCTCCCCGAGCCGTTCCTCGTCGCCGCCACCATGAACCCGGTCGAGTACGAGGGCACCTACCCCCTCCCCGAGGCCCAGCTGGACCGCTTCCTCCTCAAGCTCACCGTGCCCCTCCCCTCCCGCGAGGACGAGATCGGCGTCCTGAGCCGCCACGCCGCCGGCTTCGACCCCCGCGACCTGAAGGCCGCCGGCATCCGCCCGGTCGCCGGACCGGCCCAGCTCGATGCGGCCCGGGAGGCCGTCTCCCGGGTGTCCGTCTCCCCCGAGATCGCCGGCTACGTCGTCGACATCTGCCGCGCCACCCGCGATTCGCCCTCGCTCGTCCTCGGCGTCTCGCCGCGCGGCGCGACCGCCCTGCTGGCCACCTCCCGCGCCTGGGCCTGGCTCACCGGCCGCGACTACGTCACTCCCGACGACGTCAAGGCCCTCTCCCTCCCGACGTTGCGCCACCGGGTCCGGCTGCGTCCCGAGGCGGAGATGGAGGGTGTCACCGCCGACGCCGTCATCACGGCGATCCTCTCCCACGTCCCCGTCCCGCGCTGATGGCCCTCACCGGACGCGCCGCGCTGCTGGCGGCCCTCGGCAGCATCCCGGTCGGCTTCCTGGAGCCGAGCTGGGCGGGCATGCTCGCGGTCAACGGCCCGATCGCCCTGGCCTGCGCGGTCGACTACGCCCTGGCCGCATCGGTACGCGGCCTCGTGCTGGCCCGCTCCGGCGACAGCTCGGTACGCCTCGGCGAGCCGGCGGACGTCCACCTGGCCATCACCAACCCCTCCGGCCGCACGCTCCGGGCCCGTGTCCGCGACGCGTGGCCGCCGAGCAGCTGGGCCCCGGGCACGGAGGCGGCCGCTTCCCGCCACGAGCTGGTCGTCCCGGCGGGCGAGCGCCGCCGCCTGACCACCCGGCTGCTCCCGACGCGTCGCGGCGACCGCCACGCCGACCGTGTCACCATCCGCTCGTACGGCCCGCTGGGTCTGTGGGCCCGCCAGGCGTCCCGGCCGGCGCCCTGGACGGTCCGCGTCCTGCCGCCGTTCACCAGCCGCAGGCACCTGCCGTCCCGGCTGGCCCGACTGCGTGAACTGGACGGCCGTACCAGCCTCCTGACCCGCGGCGAGGGCACCGAGTTCGACAGCCTGCGCGACTACGTGCCGGGCGACGACACTCGTTCGATCGACTGGCGTGCCACGGCCCGCCAGCACAAGGTGGCCGTCCGCACCTGGCGCCCCGAACGGGACCGGCACATCCTGATCTGCCTCGACACCGGCCGCACCTCGGCGGGCCGGGTGGGCGACTCCCCCCGCCTGGACTCGGCCATGGACGCGGCCCTGCTCCTGACCGCCCTGGCGACCCGCGCCGGCGACCGGGTGGACCTCCTGGCCCACGACCGCCGCCCCCGCGCCCAGGTGCAGGGCCGCGCGGCGGCCGACGTCCTGCCGTCCTTCGTCAACGCCATGGCCACCCTCGAACCGGAGCTGGTCGAGACCGACTCCCGCACTCTGGTGTCGACCATCCTCCGGAATGCCCCACGCCGGTCCCTGGTGGTCCTCCTGACGAGCCTGGACGCCGCCCCGATCGAAGAGGGCCTGCTGCCGCTCCTGCCGCGGCTCACGCAGCGTCACACGGTTCTGCTGGCCTCGGTGGCCGACCCCCATGTGGCGGCGATGGCCGCCTCACGGGGAAGCGTGGACGCGGTGTACGAGGCCGCGGCCGCCGCCCAGACCCAGTCCCAGCGCCGCCGCACGGCCGACCAGCTCGCCCGCCATGGCGTCCACGTGGTGGACTCCACGCCCGACGCCCTGGCCCCGGCTCTGGCCGACGCCTACCTCTCCCTCAAGGCCGCAGGCCGCCTGTAGGGCACCGCGGCTGGATGCCCCGGGCGCCCTGGGCGGGCACCCCTCAGGGTCATCTCCGGCAATGTTCTGATGGTGGTGGAAGTCGTCCCAGGGACGCACTCGCTCACCGACGTCTGGACGCTCGACACGAGCGGCCTCACGAGCTGCCCCGCGGACTGGTGACACGGGGCGGCAGCGACGCCGTTACGCGCGTATGCGCCGGATGCGGCACTGGTCATGCCGGCGCGACCGGCCCGTGAACGCGGAAAAGCCCCGTACCAGAAGGTACGGGGCTTCCCCACAAAAATTGTTCGGCGGCGTCCTACTCTCCCACAGGGTCC
>NZ_JBHYMC010000082.1:0-26285 GCF_042742535.1 Streptomyces sp. NPDC058880 | reverse complement strand
GCCTCGGCCACCGGCCCTTCCGCCGTGCGTCGGATCAGAGGTACAGCCCGGTGGAGTCCTCCGACCCCTCCAGCCGCTCCGCGGCCACGGCGTGCAGGTCCCGCTCGCGCATCAGCACGTACGTCGCCCCGCGCACCTCGACCTCGGCCCGGTCCTCGGGGTCGTAGAGCACCCGGTCCCCGGGCTCGACGGTCCGTACGTTCTGCCCGACCGCGACGACCTCGGCCCAGGCCAGCCGCTTGCCCACGGCGGCCGTCGCCGGGATCAGGATGCCGCCGCCGGAACGCCGCTCGCCCTCGGGCAGGTCGGACTTCACGAGCACGCGGTCGTGGAGCATGCGGATGGGCAGTTTGTCGTGGGTGGTGTTGTCGCTCACGCCCCGAACCTACCTGTCCTCACCGGTCCCGTACCGTCCAGGGTCATCCGCGCTTGCGGCGCGCCGAGACCACGAGCAGGCCGACCACGCCGACCGCGAGCAGCGCGACGGGCACGACGCGCTCGATGCGCGGGCTGCCGTCCTCGTGGCGCAGACCGTCGCGCAGGTCCGTCACGAGGCGGTTCACCGCGGCGACGGCACGGCCCGCGGTCTGGTCGACGGTCGAGGCCGCCCGGGCCCGCGCGTCCCCGATGATCGTCTTCGGGTGTACGCGCACGCCGATCTCGTCGAGCGTCTCGGCGAGCTGCTCGCGGCGGCGGACGATATCCGCCTCGATCTGTGCGGGGGTCCTGGCTTCCGACACCGCGCTGCCTCCGTCGTCGTGGTCGTCATCGTGTGGGGGCGTGGTCCGCCGTGAACAGTCTGTCAGCTTAGTCTCGTGACGTACCGTTCCCCTTCCGAGGAGACTGTGAGATGAGCGAGCGACTCCAGCCGGGCGACACCGCCCCCGCCTTCACCCTGCCCGACGCGGACGGCAACGAGGTCTCGCTCGCCGACCACAAGGGCCGCAAGGTCATCGTCTACTTCTACCCGGCGGCCCTGACACCGGGCTGCACGAAGCAGGCGTGCGACTTCACGGACAACCTGGACGTCCTGGCCTCGGCCGGCTACGACGTCATCGGCGTCTCCCCGGACAAGCCGGAGAAGCTGGCGAAGTTCCGCGAGAAGGAGCACCTGAAGGTCACCCTGGTCGGCGACCCGGAGAAGGAGACGCTGGCGGCGTACGGGGCGTTCGGCGAGAAGAAGCTGTACGGCAAGACGGTCACGGGCGTCATCCGCTCCACGGTGGTCGTGGACGAGGAGGGCAAGGTCGAGCACGCCTTCTACAACGTGAAGGCGACGGGCCACGTAGCCAAGATCATCAAGGACCTGGGCATCTGAGCCCCGTCCTCCCGGAGCGGGCCGCAGGGGAACGGCACCCCACCGCGTGACGAGGTCGGCCACGTCGGCGGCGGAAGGCCGGACAACCGCCCGTCGAAGCTTCGGCAGTTGTGCCCGTCGCGCCACAGCCGGACTCCGCCCCTCGCCGAGCGGCCGCGGAAGGACGTCCCTTCGCAACGGACTGCCGCCGACGACCAGTAAGGTGGTCGCACGGGTCCGTACCCCAGCTGGCCAGAGGGCGCCGGTTTAGGTCCGGTGTGTCGTGGGTTCGAGTCCCACCGGGCCCACAGCGAAAGGGCGGTGCCCCTCTCACGAGGGGCACCGCCCTTCGACGTGTCCGCCCGTCAGGGCAGCAGGGCCCGGATGAACGGGACCAGGGCGCGGAAGGCCTGGCCCCGGTGGGAGATGGCGTTCTTCTCGGCCGGGGTCAGTTCCGCGCAGGTGCGGGTCTCGCCGAGGGGCTGGAGGATCGGGTCGTAACCGAAGCCGCCCGTGCCCGAGGGGGTGTGGCGCAGGGTGCCCAGGAGGCGGCCCTCCACCACGCGTTCGGTCCCGTCCGGCAGGGCGAGGGCCGCCGCGCAGAAGAAGTGGGCGCCGCGGTTCTCGTCGGCGATGTCCCCGAGCTGGGCCAGGAGCAGGTCGAGGTTGGCCCGGTCGTCGCCGTGCCGGCCGGCCCAGCGCGCGGAGAAGATCCCGGGGGCGCCGTGCAGGACGTCCACGCACAGGCCCGAGTCGTCGGCGACCGCCGGCAGCCCGGTGGCCCGGGCCAGGGCGTGGGCCTTGAGGAGGGCGTTCTCGGCGAAGGTGACGCCGGTCTCCTTGACGTCGGGGATCTCCGGGTACGCGTCCGCGCCGACCAGCCCGTGGGGCAGGCCGGCGTCGGCGAGGATGCCGCGCAGTTCGGAGACTTTGCCCGCGTTGCGGGTCGCGAGGATCAGGCTGCTGGGCGTCGAGGTCATGCCCTCATTATCCCGGGGTGCAGACCTTGGAGATCTCGCTCGCGGCGTCGGCGACCGGGGTGATGTCCGGGGTGGGGTTGCCGCTCTCGATGGCGGTGCGGACGTTCTTGACGGCCGAGTTCATCGAGTCGATGGCCTTGCCCAGGTCGGCGTTGTCCGTCTGGTCGCCGATCTTCTTGAGGTTCGTCTCGATCTGGTCGAGTGCGTTCATGGCGTTCTGGGGGCTGTCGCCCGCCTGGGAGACGGCCTGCTGGAGGTCGTTCGCGCCGTCCGTGATGGCGACCGCCGTGTTCGCGCAGTCCATCGCCGTGGAGATGGCGTCGCAGGCGGAAAGGGCCGGGATGGTCAGGACGGCGGCCACGGCTACTGCCGCTATGCGGAGCTTCATGCGGTTCTCCCGAGAGGACGTGTACGTGGACGGGCGCACGGCTGTGACACCGTGCGCCCGTGGTCCGTAGGACGCCGGAGGGCGTCCGCCGGTTGCCGACTAGCGTTCCAGCGCGCCGAGCTGGAGGGCTTCGAGGTCCGCGCAGCCGCCGGCGGCGAGGTCGAGGAGGGCGTTCAGTTCCTTGCGGTCGAAGGGTTCGCCCTCGGCGGTGCCCTGGACCTCGACGAAACGGCCGTCGCCGGTGCAGACCACGTTCATGTCGGTCTCGGCGCGCACGTCCTCCTCGTAGCAGAGGTCCAGGAGCGGGACGCCGTCGACGATGCCGACGCTGACGGCGGCGACGGTTCCGGTGAGGGGCTTGCGGCCGGCCTTGATGAGCTTCTTGCTCTGACCCCAGGCGACGGCGTCGGCGAGGGCGACGTAGGCGCCGGTGATGGCGGCGGTGCGGGTGCCGCCGTCGGCCTGGAGGACGTCGCAGTCCAGGACGATGGTGTTCTCGCCGAGGGCCTTGTAGTCGATCACGGCGCGCAGCGAGCGGCCGATGAGGCGGGAGATCTCGTGGGTGCGGCCGCCGATCTTGCCGCGGACGGATTCGCGGTCGCCGCGGGTGTTGGTGGAGCGCGGCAGCATCGAGTACTCGGAGGTGACCCAGCCTTCGCCGCTGCCCTTGCGCCAGCGCGGGACGCCTTCGGTGAAGGAGGCGGTGCAGAAGACCTTGGTGTCTCCGAAGGAGATGAGGACGGAGCCCTCGGCGTGCTTGCTCCATCCGCGTTCGATGGTGACCGGGCGGAGCTGTTCGGGCGTACGGCCGTCGATGCGAGACATGGGTCCGAGCCTAGTGGGTGGCAGGCGGTGCCTCGCGGGTCGGGCCGAACCGGCAGGAGCGGGTACCGGTGCCGCGGTGCCGGACAGCGGCGCCGGGGACGCGGCGCGGCGCCGGGGCCCGCCGGCCCCGGCCCGGGCGACAGGCCGACCGCCCGCACCCCGCTACGCGAAGACCCCGTCCGGGGGTTCCGGGACGGGGTCCGTCGTGGCTTCGGGCCGAGCGGCCCGGACTCAGGGAGTCCGGATCACATCATGTCTTCGATGTCGGCGGCGATCGGGTCGGCGTCGGTGCCGATGACGACCTGGACCGCGGTGCCCATCCGGACGACGCCGTGCGCGCCGGCGGCCTTGAGGGCGGCCTCGTCGACCAGGTCGGGGTTGACGACCTCGGTGCGCAGGCGGGTGATGCAGCCCTCGACCTCTTCGATGTTCTCGATGCCGCCGAGCCCGGCGACGATCTTCTCAGCCTTGGTGGCCATGTGTTTCTCCCTGAGTGATGCGAAGAACGAGTCTCAGCGGCCGGAACATGGATGCCCACCCGCACGGCCCGCGTTGTCACGGTAACGCACGGTTGGCCCATCTACGCGAGCGCGTGTCCGGTCCCTGCCGAATGATGACGATCAGCAGCAACCTATCCACAACTGGTCTACACCAGTGTGCACGCTACTGCTGCCGCAGCCAAAAACCCGGCCCGGTCAGGGAGACGCCGATGAGTGCGAGCAGCGCCGCCGCAGTACCAGGACCGTCCCGGCGCAACACCCTGTATCAGGGACTGCAGAAGATGGGCCGGAGCCTGCAGTTGCCGATCGCGGTGCTGCCCGCGGCCGGCATCCTGAACCGGCTGGGACTGATCGACGCCGAGGGCACCGGCGTCTGGTCGCAGATCGCCAAGGTGATGGCCGCGGCGGGCGGCGCCCTGCTGAACGCCGACCTGGGGCTACCCCTCCTCTTCTGCGTCGGCGTCGCGATCGGGATGGCGAAGAAGGCCGACGGCTCGACGGCGCTGGCGGCGGTGGCCGGCTTCCTCGTCTACCGCAGCGTCCTGCGCGCCTTCCCCGTGCCCTGCCCCGAGGGGACGAAGGACGTCGGGGGCGGCTGCCTGGGACAGGACGACACCTTCGCGCAGTACACGTTCCAGAATCCCGGGGTCTTCGGCGGCATCGTCATGGGCCTGCTGGCCGCCTGGTTCTGGCAGCGCTACCACCGGGTCAGGCTCGTCGACTGGCTCGGCTTCTTCAACGGCCGCCGGCTCGTCCCGATCATCATGGCCTTCGTGGCGATCGCGTTCGCCGCGCTCTGCCTGTGGGTCTGGCCGCCGATCGGCGAGGCGCTGGAAAGCTTCTCCGACTGGCTGGTGGGGCTGGACTACTGGGGTGCGGGCATCTTCGGCGTCGCCAACCGCGCACTGCTGGTGATCGGCCTGCACCAGTTCCTGAACGTGCCGGTGTGGTTCCAGTTCGGCAGCTACACCAAGCCGAACGGCGAGGTGGTCCACGGCGACATCAACATGTTCCTCAGCGGCGACCCGGACGCGGGCCTGTTCCTGACCGGCTTCTTCCCGATCATGATGTTCGCCCTACCGGCGGCGGCGCTGGCGATCACGCACTGCGCGAAGCCGCAGCGGCGCAAGGAGGTCGGCGGTCTGATGCTGTCGGTGGCCCTGACCTCGTTCGTCACCGGGATCACCGAACCGCTGGAGTACTCCTTCCTCTTCGTCGCGCCCGCGCTGTACGCGGTCCACGCAGTACTGACGGGCGTGTCAATGGCGGTGACCTGGGCGTTCGGCGTCCACGACGGCTTCAGCTTCTCGGCGGGCCTGATCGACTACGTCATCAACTGGGGGCTGGCGACGAAGCCCTGGCTGATCATCCCGATCGGGCTCGGTTTCGCGGTCGTCTACTACGTCGTCTTCCGCTTCGCGATCACGAGATTCGACATCCCGACGCCCGGCCGGGAGTCGGACGAGGAGATCGAGGCGATGCAGGCGGAGAACACCAAGGCCTAACCGGCTTGGCGGACAAGGCCGTTCGGCGCGGCCACCGAAGGCCCCTCGGATCACGGATCCGAGGGCCTTCGCCCGCTCCGCGAGTCCGGGCGTCGAGGAGGCCCCGAACACCCCGGCTGCGTGTGGCGTAGACCACAGGAAAACGAAGGTTCCTTATCTATCCCCCACCGTGCTACAACTGGTCTACACCACGATTGGTGTAGACCACGCGGACCTGTTCGAGCCCGCGTACCCCCATTTCTGAGACGTCGCCGCCCCCCGTCTTTCCCTGTCGGCGTCGCCTTGCCCACTGGAGGAAGTTGTGTCCACGGCTACCGCCCCCGCGGCGGAGAAGAAGAAGGGCGCTGGCGTGATGGCCGTCATGCAGCGCATCGGCCGGAGCCTCATGCTCCCCGTCGCCGTGATGCCCGCCGCCGCGCTGCTGGTCCGCTTCGGCCAGGACGACATGCTGGCACGTGCCTCGTTCCCCGACTTCGTCCAGAAGCTCGCCGGATACATGGCCGCGGGCGGCGACGCCATCCTCGGCAACATGGCCCTGCTCTTCTGCGTCGGCATCGCGATCGGCTTCGCCAAGAAGTCGGACGGCTCCACCGCGCTCGCGGCCGTCGCCGGCTACCTGGTCTTCCAGAAGGTGCTCGCCACCTTCACCGACAGCAACCTCCCCAAGGTCGCCAAGGTCGTGGAGGGCAAGATCGTCCACGTTGACGCCCCGGTCAACGCCGGCGTCCTCGGCGGCGTGGTGATGGGCATCGTCGTGGCCCTGCTGTACCAGAAGTTCTACCGGACCAAGCTGCCGGACTGGGCGGGCTTCTTCGGCGGCCGCCGCCTCGTCCCGATCCTGTCCTCGTTCGCCGGCCTGGCGATCGGCATCGTCTTCGGCCTGATCTGGCCGGTCCTCGGCACCGGCATCCACGGCTTCAGCGAGTGGCTGGTCGGCTCCGGCGCCGTCGGCGCGGGCATCTTCGGTGTTGCCAACCGTGCGCTCATCCCGATCGGCATGCACCACCTGCTCAACTCCTTCCCGTGGTTCCAGGCGGGCACGTACAACGACGGCGGTACCGACTACCACGGCGACATCGCCCGCTTCCTGCACGGCGACCCGACCGCGGGCCAGTTCATGACCGGCTTCTTCCCGATCATGATGTTCGCCCTCCCGGCCGCCTGCCTCGCGATCACCCACGCGGCCCGCCCCGAGCGCCGCAAGGTCGTCGGCGGCATGATGTTCTCCCTCGCGCTCACCGCCTTCGTCACCGGTGTGACCGAGCCGATCGAGTTCACCTTCATGTTCATCGCGCCGGTGCTCTACGCGATCCACGCGGTCCTGACCGGCGTCTCCATGGCTCTGACCTGGGGCCTCGGCATGAAGGACGGCTTCGGCTTCTCGGCCGGCGCGGTCGACTACCTGCTGAACCTCGGCAAGGCCACCAACCCGCTGGGGCTCGCGATCGTGGGCCTGTGCTTCGCAGTCCTGTACTACGTGATCTTCCGCTTCGCGATCACCAAGTTCAACATCCCCACGCCGGGCCGCGAGTCCGACGAGGAGCTCGCCGAGCTGGTCAAGGCCGAGGCCAAGTAGGCAGGCCGGACGCCCCGTACCCGCCGAAGCCCCCGCTCTCCCCTCTCCGGGAGGGCGGGGGCTTCGGCGTGCGGGCGAGGGAGCGAGGGAACGAGCGGGCGTCGCCGGGGACCCGGTGGCGCTCAGACCTCGTAGACCGCGCCCGCGTACGCCAGGTCCACCGGGCCGTCGTAGACCGCGCGGGCGTCGGCCAGGTTCTGCGCGGGATCCGTCCACGGCGGGATGTGGGTGAGGACCAGCCGCCCCACGTTGCCGCCGTGCGCATACGCGCCGGCCTCGCGACCGTTGAGGTGGAGATCCGGGATGTCCTCCTTGCCGTGCGTGAAGGAGGCCTCGCAGAGGAAGAGGTCGACGCCCTCGGCGAGCCGGCCCAACTCGGGGCAGGCACCGGTGTCCCCGGAGTACGCCAGCGAGCGTCCGCCGTGCTCGATGCGGATGGCGTACGACTCGACGGGGTGCGCGACCCGCTCCGTGCGCACCTGGAAGGGGCCGATCTCGAAGGCTCCGGACTTCAGGGTGCGGAAGTCGAAGACCTCGCTCATCGAGCGCTCGTCGGGGACGTCGTCGTAGGCCGTGGTCAGGCGCTTCTCGGTGCCCTCGGGCCCGAAGACGGGGATGGTGCCGCAGCGGCCGCCCTCGTGGCGGTAGAAGCGGGCGACGAAGTACGCGCACATGTCGATGCAGTGATCGGCGTGCAGATGGCTCAGGAAGATCGCGTCGAGGTCGTAGAGACCGCAGTGGCGCTGGAGATCGCCGAGGGCACCGTTGCCCATGTCGAGCAGCAGCCGGAAGCCGTCGGCCTCGACGAGGTAGCTCGAACAGGCCGATTCCGCGGACGGGAACGACCCCGAACAGCCGACGACGGTGAGCTTCATGGAGCGTGAACCTCCGTGGACGGTCCGTGGACGGAATGCGGGCCGTGCGTGGGTCGAGCGTAAGGCGCGAAACGTCCGGTCGCTCCTCCGCGGCAGGCCGTTGTGGGGGGAATCACCTGCGCTGTCACCCGGGGGAGCGACGGCGGGCACGAAGGTTGCCGTGCCGCGGTCGGCCCGCGCGGCTACGGTCGGAACATGGACACGTCCTGGTGGCCCGCGGTGGCCGCCGTCGTGGCCCTGGCATTGGTGATGCTGATCGCCGGGGGGCGGCTGGGGGTCCCGCGCCGGACCCCGCCCGCGCACGGTCCCGGTCGGCCGCCACACCCGCGGGCGGGTGAACTGTGGACCCTGGCGGACGGCCGGACATGCCTCGTCCTGGGCGTGGGACCGGCACGGGAGCACCGGGCGCGGGTCGCGTGGATCACCGCGAAGTACGACGACCGGCGGGCCGGGGTCATCCCACTGCCCCCGGGGACGGTGGGGGCGCAGGGCCGCGCGGCCTTCCTGGAGGCGGACCGGCCGGAGGAGGTGTCGTTGTGGGAGTTCCGGGCCCGGCTGGGGATGCTGGACCCGGCGGTGTGGGACGAGGTCAAGGGACTGGGAGGCGGTCGGTGATGCCGGAGATCCGCTTGCGGCGGGTGTACGACCCCCCGGAGCCGGGAGCGGACGGGCTGCGGGTGCTCGTGGACCGGCTCTGGCCGAGAGGCCTGGCGAAGGCGGCGGCGGGCGTGGACGAGTGGCCGAAGGCGGTCACCCCGTCGACGGAACTGCGCAAGTGGTTCCACGACGGGGGCTCGGCCGACGAGTTCCGCCGGCGGTACGAGGCGGAGCTGGCGGAGCCGGAGGCGGTGGCGGAGCTGGCCCGCCTGCGGGGCCTGGCCGGGACCGGGCCGGTGACGCTGTTGACCGCGGTCAGGGATCCGGGCTCCAGTCACGCCGCCGTCCTCGCGGAACACCTTTCGGCCTGACGGCCCGGCCGCCGCGCAGGGCTGTTGCCGGGCACCGCCGGCGGGGCCCGGCCCGGGGGCCGCCGCCGGTCACGCCCCAAGTCCTCGGGGCCGAGAGCCCAGAACCCGGAACCCGGAGCATGATCCGCCGAGCAGGCCCTAGGCCCAGAGCTGGCCCTGGAGGACCTCGATGGCCTCCTCCGTCGTCGCCGCGGTGTAGACGCCGGTCGAGAGGTACTTCCAGCCGCCGTCGGCCACGACGAAGACGATGTCGGCCGTCTCGCCGGCGGCCGCCGCCTTGCGGCCGACGCCGATCGCCGCGTGCAGGGCGGCGCCCGTGGAGACGCCGGCGAAGATGCCCTCCTGCTGGAGCAGCTCCCGCGTGCGGGTGACCGCGTCCGAGGAGCCGACCGAGTAGCGGGTGGTGAGGACGGAGGCGTCGTACAGCTCGGGGACGAAGCCCTCGTCGAGGTTGCGCAGCCCGTAGACGAGGTCGTCGTAGCGCGGCTCGGCCGCGACGATCTTCACTCCGGGAACGTTCTCGCGCAGGTAGCGGCCGACACCCATCAGGGTGCCGGTGGTGCCCAGGCCGGCCACGAAGTGGGTGATCGACGGGAGGTCGGCGAGGATCTCCGGGCCGGTGGTGGCGTAGTGCGCGCCGGCGTTGTCCGGGTTGCCGTACTGGTAGAGCATCACCCAGTCCGGGTGCTCCGCGGCCAGTTCCTTGGCCACCCGGACGGCGGTGTTGGAACCGCCGGCGGCCGGCGACGAGATGATCTCGGCTCCCCACATAGCCAGCAGGTCGCGCCGCTCCTGGCTGGTGTTCTCCGGCATGACGCACACGATGCGGTAGCCCTTGAGCTTGGCCGCCATCGCCAGCGAGATGCCGGTGTTGCCCGAGGTGGGCTCCAGGATGGTGCAGCCCGGCCGGAGCCGGCCGTCCTTCTCGGCCTGCTCGACCATGTGGAGCGCCGGGCGGTCCTTGATCGAGCCGGTCGGATTGCGGTCCTCCAGCTTGGCCCAGATCCGGACGTCTTCCGACGGGGACAGCCGGGGCAGCCGGACCAGCGGCGTGTTGCCGACCGCTGCCAGCGGGGAGTCGTAGCGCATTACTTCGATCCGCCGGCCACGGCCGGGAGGATGGTGACGTTGTCGCCGTCCTTGAGCGCGGTGGAGATGCCGTCGAGGAACCGGACGTCCTCGTCGTTGAGGTAGACGTTCACGAAGCGTCGCAGCTGGCCGCCGGCGGCCTGGTCGACGAGCCGCTCTCGGATGCCGTTGTGTCGGGTCTCCAGGTCCGCGAAGAGGTCGGCGAGCGTGGCGCCCTCGCCGTTCACGGCCTTCTGGCCGTCGGTGTAGGTGCGGAGGATGGTGGGGATGCGGACCTCGATGGCCATGGCTGGGCTCCAGTCGTCAGGGCGTGGGCGTGGCAGGTGTGCGGGGAAAGCGGGCGCGCGTTCGTGCGGGCCCCCGCATGCGGGGGCTCCGGTGCTCAGGCGGCAGGACAGATGGCGCTGGCGAGGCGGCACAGGTCGACGTGCAGCCGCGCCACGAGCAGCAGCCTGCCGGGCGTCTCGATGCTCACGTCGTGGGAAACCATGCGGTCATGTTAACGATTCCCGGCCCCCGGTTTGGAGTGTGATCCCGCATCGTGGACGCCGTCCGCTCACATGATGGTCAGTAGGTCTCGACGACCTGCACTTCTTCCTCGGTGATCACGCCGTCGACGATCCGGTACGAGCGGAACTGGAACTCTCCGAGCCCGTCCTTGTCCGCGGTGGAGACCAGCACGTAGTGCGCGCCGGGCTCGTTCGCGTAGGTGACGTCCGTGCGCGAGGGGTAGGCCTCGGTCGCGGTGTGCGAGTGGTAGACGATCACCGGCTCCTCGTCGCGGTCGTCCATCTCGCGGTAGAGCGTGAGGAGGTCCTTGGAGTCGAACTCGTAGAACGTGGGCGAGCGGGCCGCGTTGAGCATCGGGATGAACCGCTCGGGGCGGCCGGTGCCCGCCGGGCCTGCCACCACACCGCACGCCTCGTCGGGGTGGTCCTGGCGGGCGTGCTCGACGATCCGGTCGTACAGGGCCTGGGTGAGGGTCAGCATGAGCGACAGGATAAACAGACGGGCCCTGCCGTACCGAGGGGTGGTACGACAGGGCCCGCATGGTGGACAGGATGTCCACGGGAGCAGGGCTCCCGGCCGTGACAGGCGGCCGGGAGCCGCTGTCACGACGCCTTGGTGAAGGCGGCTACGCGGGGATCGCGGTTCTTCATGACCAGGTAGGAGACGCCCAGGACGGCGCCCCACAGGGGGGCGCAGTAGAGCGAGACGCGCGCGTCCTTGTCGGCGCCCATCATCACGATGACCATCGCGATGAAGGCGAGCGCGAACCAGCTGGTGTACGGCGCTCCCGGGGCCCGGAACCTCGACCCGGGCAGCTCGCCGCGGTCGGCCTTGGCCCGGTAGCGGATCTGGCAGACCAGGATCATGATCCAGGCCCACATGCCGGAGATGGTGGCGAAGGAGACCACGTAGTCGAAGGCCTTGCCGGGGGCGACGTAGTTGATCCAGACGCCCACGAGCATCAGCGCGGCGGAGAAGGTGGTGCCGACGAGCGGGGTGCCGCTCCGGGTGAGCTTGGTGAAGACCTTCGGGCCCTGGCCGTTGAGCGCGAGGTCGCGCAGCATGCGGCCGGTGGAGTACATGCCCGAGTTGCAGGAGGACAGGGCGGCGGTGAGGACGACGAAGTTGACGATCGCGGCGCCGATGCCCAGCCCCATGCGCTCGAAGGCGGCGACGAAGGGCGAGACGCCCGGCTGGAAGTGGGTCCACGGGACGACCGAGAGGATCATGATGAGCGCGCCGACGTAGAAGACGGCGATGCGCCACGGCACGGTGTTGATGGCCTTGGGCAGGGTCTTCTCGGGGTCCTTGGACTCACCGGCGGTGACGCCGACCAGCTCGACCGCGAGGAAGGCGAACATCACGATCTGCAGGGTCATCAGCGTGCCGCCGATGCCCTTGGGGAAGAAACCGCCGTCGTTCCACAGGTTGGCGACGGAGGCGGTCTCGGCGGCGTCGGAGAAACCGATGGTGAGGATGCCGGCGCAGATCAGGATCATGCCGACGATGGCGGTGACCTTGACCATGGAGAACCAGAACTCCAGCTCGCCGAAGAGCTTCACGGAGATCAGGTTGGCGCCGTACAGGACGATCGTGAAGATCAGCGCGTAGGCCCACTGCGGGACGCTGTCGTGGGTCCAGTACGACATGTACTGCGCGGCGGCGGTGACCTCGGTGATGCCGGTGACCACCCAGAACAGCCAGTACGTCCAGCCCGTCACATAGCCCCAGAACGGGCCGAGGAACTCGCGGGCGTAGTCCGAGAACGAGCCCGAGACCGGGCGGTACATGAGCAGCTCGCCCAGGGCCCGCATGATGACGAAGATGACCAGGCCCGCGATCGCGTACGCCAGGATCAGGCTGGGGCCGGCCTTGGAGATCGCCTTGCCGGCGCCCAGGAAGAGGCCGGTGCCGATGGCTCCGCCGATCGCGATCATCTGGATCTGGCGGGCGCCGAGCGTCCGGTGGTACCCCTCGCCACCGTCGTCCCGGGTGCCCTCGCCGGGCGTGTTGCCGTGCTGCTCGACCTGCACTGAGGTCATGTCTGGTGCGCCTTTCTCCACTGCCGACCCGCGCCTTCGCTGGCTGCGGATCGGGTCCTCGATCCCCCCGGATACGGATGGAGTTGCACGCCGGCGGTCTGCCGGTCCAAGCAGGCCGGGAGACATGGGTGGCGTCTCTCCGGCGGTCGTGAAGATCTATCACGTACCCACGGCCGCCCGAGGGGGAGAAAAGTGGCGCACCACATCAAATTTTCCGGACAAACATCAACGATCATGACAGATCACCGCATGGCGGTGATCTGATCGTTATCCGGATTTGAGCGTCCGCTGAGCGAACAATGCCGTGCTTTTGAAGATCCTCAGAGGGTTTCGATCAAGGATTCCTGGAGTCCGCCGAGCCACAGGTACGCCATCACCATCGGCTTGCGCGGGTCCTCGTCCGGCAGCCGGAAGAGTGCGGCGCTCTCGTCGTCCTCGGTGATGTCGAGCCGGGCGGCGAGGGTCAGGCGCAGGTCGTTCAGCCCGCCGAGCCAGCGCAACGGCAGCTCGCCGGTGAGCTCCAGCACGGCCGCCCCGTCACCGGCCGGGGTGAGCCCGTCCAGGCTGCGGACGAGGGCCAGCGCATCATCGCGCTTGCGGGCGCGCAGGTCATGCTCGGTGTACCGGCGGAACTCCGCGGCGCGGGCCTTCAGCTCCACCGGGTCCACACCCTCGTCACCGGTGCCGTCCGGGGAGCCGTAGGCGTCGGGGAAGAGCCGGGCCAGCGCCGGATCGGACGGCGGCTCGCTGGGGCCCTCGGCGAACAGCGCGGCGAGGGGGTCGGCGTCCTCGGCCGGCTCGGGGTCGCCGGGGCCGATCAGCTCCAGCATCTGGACGGCCAGGGAGCGCAGGATGGAGATTTCGATCTCGTCCAGCGCGATGGCGGCGCCGCCGCCCTTCAGGGACTCGAACATCCCGGTGTTCCGGCCCATCAGTTGCGGTCCTGGGAGAGGGTCGCCCACAGGCCGTAGCCGTGCATGGCCTGCACGTCGCGCTCCATTTCCTCGCGGGTGCCGCTGGACACGACCGCCCGCCCCTTGTGATGGACGTCCAGCATCAGCTTGTGCGCCACGTCCTTGGAGTAGCCGAAGTAGGCCTGGAACACGTACGCCACGTAGCTCATGAGGTTGACCGGGTCGTTGTGCACCAGGGTCACCCAGGGAACGTCAGGTTCCGGGACCGCGAAGGTCTCTTCGGCCGATTCGGTGCGTTCGATCTCAATGGGAGCAACACTCACTCGTCCCATGCTGCCATCGCGACGGGGCGGTTGCACAAACGGGACCCACATCTCGTCACTTTGACGAAATGTGCGCTAGCATCGCCGCCATGAACCCTGCGGACCTGGGCCTGCCGGTGGACGTGCCGTCGACAGCGCTCTTCACGGACCATTACGAGCTCACGATGCTGCAGGCCGCCCTGGCCAACGGCACGGCCGACCGCCGCTCGGTCTTCGAGGTGTTCACCCGGCGGCTCCCCGAGGGGCGCCGCTACGGTGTGGTCGCGGGGACCGGGCGGGTGCTGGACGCGGTGGAGAACTTCCGCTTCGACGGCGCGGTGCTGGAGTTCCTGCGCGAGCGGGCCGTCGTCGACATGCGGACGCTGGACTGGCTGGCCTCGTACCGCTTCTCCGGCGACATCTGGGGCTATCCGGAGGGCGAGGTCTACTTCCCCGGCTCGCCGGTCCTGCGGGTGGAGGGCAGCTTCGCCGAGTGCGTACTGCTGGAGACGGTGATCCTCTCGATCCTCAACCACGACTCGGCCATCGCGGCGGCCGCCTCCCGGATGTCCTCCGCGGCCGGCGACCGCCCGCTGATCGAGATGGGGGCCCGGCGCACGCACGAGCTGGCGGCCGTCGCCTCGGCGCGGGCCGCGTACGTGGGCGGCTTCGCCTCCACCTCCGACCTGGCGGCAGGCTTCCGGTACGGCATCCCGACCGTCGGCACCAGCGCGCACGCCTTCACCCTGGTCCACGACAGCGAGCGGGACGCCTTCACCGCGCAGGTGGCCTCGCTGGGGCGCGGCACCACCCTCCTGGTGGACACCTACGACGTGGCCGAGGCGGTGCGCACCGCCGTCGAGGTGGCGGGCACCGACCTGGGCGCCGTACGGATCGACTCGGGGGACCTGCTGCTGGTGGCCCACCGGGTGCGCCAGCAGCTGGACGAGCTGGGGGCGACCGCGACGAAGATCGTGGTCACCTCGGACCTGGACGAGTACGCCATCGCCTCGCTGGCGGCGGCCCCGGTGGACGCGTACGGCGTGGGCACGCAGCTGGTGACGGGCAGCGGGCACCCGACGTGCTCGATGGTCTACAAGCTGGTGGCGCGCGCCACCTCGGCGGACCCGAAGGCGGCGCTGGCCCCGGTGGCGAAGAAGTCCACCGGGGGCAAGACCTCGATCGGCGGCCGCAAGTGGGCGGCCCGCCGCCGGGACGCCGACGGGGTCGCGGCGGCGGAGGTGATCGGCGTGGGACCGGTTCCCTCGGCCCTGGCCGACCAGCAGCTGCTGACGCACCTGGTCAAGGCCGGCGAGGTGGTCGCCCGCGAGCCGCTGGAGACGGCCCGCGACCGCCACCGCGCGGCGCGCGCGGGTCTGCCGCTGTCGGCGACCCAGCTGTCGCGGGGCGAGGCGGTGATCCCGACCGAGTACGTTTAGGGCTGTGGCCGCAAGGTGTGCCGGCTCGTACCGTCCGGTGCGGCGCATGGCACGGCGGAGGGCCGCAGCTCGCACTCGGCGAACTCGCGCGATCCGACACCGCTGCGAGGCGCCGTGCCGGAGGCCGTGGGGCGGTGAACCCGTCCGGCCACAGCACAGGGCGTGTCGGACGGACCCGCCGAAGGGGCTCCGGCGTTTGAGGCGCGGGGATCCGGGGGCAGAGCCCCCACGCGGCGCAGCCGCCGTGCGGCACCGCGGGAAGGGGCGGGGATGAGCCCCCGTACGGCCCGCCGCCGCACCACGACAACGAACCGAAGGACACGTCATGCACCGCGCACTGATCGTCGTCGACGTACAGAACGACTTCTGCGAGGGCGGCAGCCTCGCGGTCACCGGCGGAGCCGACGTCGCCGCCGCCATCACCGAGCTGATCGGGCAGGCCACCGCCGGATACCGGCACGTGGTCGCCACCCGCGACCACCACATCGACCCGGGTGCACACTTCGCGCACCCGCCGACCGAGCCGGACTACGAGTCCTCCTGGCCGGTCCACTGCGTGGCCGGGACCGAGGGGGTCGGGTTCCACCCGAACTTCGCGCCCGCCGTGGCCTCGGGCGCGGTCGCCGCGGTCTTCGACAAGGGCGCCCACGAGGCCGCGTACAGCGGCTTCGAGGGCACCGACGAGAACGGCGAGGGCCTGGCCGCCTGGCTGCGGGAGCGCAACGTCGCCGAGGTCGACGTCGTCGGCATCGCCACCGACCACTGTGTGAAGGCCACCGCACTCGACGCCGCCCGCGCCGGCTTCACCACGCGCGTCCTGCTGGACCTGACAGCGGCCGTGGCCCCGCACACCACCGAGCGGGCCCTGGAGGAGCTCCGCGCCGCCGGTGTGACCCTCGTGGGCGCGACGGGGCCCCGGTCCTAGACGTCCCGGAGGTCCTGGACGCCCCGGAAGGCCCTAAGCCCGGCCCGGGGCCCTGCCGCGTCCTCAGGTGCCCAGCAGGGCCCTGATCGGATGCCAGAGCTCCTGGGCGCGATCGGGTGCGCCCCGCCAGAGCAGGCCGTCCGGGTGGTGCAGGACGGCCGTGACCTCGTCGGGTGTGGGCGGCTGTGCGTTGCCCCGCAGGTACACCGCCCGCATCCCGAGGTTCCGCAGCCTGGTCAGGGCGCGGGCCCGGTTCGCGGCGTGCACCAGCACGCGGACATTTCCGCCCTCACCGGATGGCCTCGGCAGCGTGAGCGCAACGACCACGCTGCCGCCTGGCAATCTGACGAAACCTCCACCGGGCATGTCGGTCATCTCCCCCGTCAATAAGAACCTCGTACCGGGGCATCTAAACGCGATCGGCCGCCGCCCGCTAGAGGGCGACGGCCGATCATGCTTTGACCTGCGATTTTACCGAAATACTACTTCGAGGGGCCGACCTGGACGGTCATGACCTCACCGTCGTAGGTCTCCTTCAGGATCTTGATCTTGGTGTTGGTGTCAGTGACCTTCACCGATCCGGTCGGGTTCTCGTCGTAGTAGTACTTGCCCTTGTGGTCGTCGAAGACCAGGTTCGCGCGCTTCGGCTTCAGGAACAGCTCCTCGCCGTTCTTGTGCAGCGTGAAGGCGTCCGTCGAGTACGCGCTGAAGGTGGCGTCGTACGGCTGGATCTTGTTGCGGAGCAGGGTGCCGTCCGCCCACTTCATCGGCTTGGCGTTGGCGTCGATCGGGAGGATCAGACCCTGGCCCGGGTGCTGGCTGGTGTTGTTGTCCTTCTGGGAGGTGTCCCACTGCCAGATCAGCAGGCCGTCCTGGTACGGGTAGTGCTCGACCCAGTCCGGACGGGTGTTGCCGAAGCCGAAGTTGTACGGGCCCACCTTGAGGGTGGAGTCGTACGACACGTAGCGGCGGTTCTCGGCCAGGTAGTACTGCGCGTAGTCCTTGGTGAAGCCCGCGCCGATGCGAGAGAAGCCCTTGCCGGTCCAGCCGTTGTCGCCGTTCTCGGCGCCGTCGGTGAACAGCACGGAGCCGTCCGCGGTGATGGAGAGGGCGTCGGCCGTGAAGCCCTTGCCGCCCGCGCCGCCGTCCGTCTGGTAGCGGAAGCGGAGGTCGAACTTCTTGCCCGCGTAGGCGTCGAGCGGGAAGTTCAGGTTCTTCCAGGCACCCGAGACACCGGTGAGCGACGGGCTGCCGGCGGCGTCGACCGGGATGGCCGTGCCGTCGGCGGTGCCGGCGAGGGCGGTCCAGTTGGCGCCGCCGTCCGTGGACACCTCGGTGTAGAGGTAGTCGTAGTCGGCCTCGATGTCCCACCAGCCCTTGAGGGACAGGGCGGCGGACGTCTTGCCCGTCAGGTCGACGGAGCGGGTGAGGGTGTTCTTGAGGTCGTCACCCATGTTGCTCCACCACTGGGTGGAACCCTCGGCGGGAGCGACGACGTCCGTCTGCACCTTCTTCTTCGGCAGCTCGACGACCAGGGCCTGCTTGTCCTTGGTGTTGAACGCCGACACGCCCAGCTTGTGGGTGGACTGCGTCGCGGCCTTGGCCGTGTCGTAGTTCAGCCAGCCCAGCTGGAGCTTGTCCCAGGCGGTCATGTCGCCCGGCATGTCGCCGATCGACTCCTTGCCGGTGCCGAGCCAGGAGCCGGCCGACATCAGGGACCAGAAGCCGACGCTGTTCTCGCCGCCACCGGAGGTGTCGTAGAGGTCGGGCAGACCCAGGTCGTGGCCGTACTCGTGGGCGAAGACGCCGAGGCCGCCGTTCTCGGGCTGCATCGTGTAGTCGCCGACCCAGATGCCGGAGTCGCCGATCTGGGTGCCGCCGGCCTTGTTGTTGTCCGGGCCGGTCTTGCCCGCAGAGGTGCCGTAGGCGTACCAGCGGTGCGCCCACAGGGCGTCGGGGCCCTGCACGCCGCCGCCGGCCGACTCGTCCTCGCCCGCGTGGACGATCTGGAAGTGGTCGATGTAGCCGTCGGGCTCGTTGAAGTTGCCGTCGCCGTCGAAGTCGTAGCGGTCCCACTGGTCGTACTCGGCCAGCTTCGCCTTGATCTGAGCGTCGGTCTTGCCGGCCTTCTTCTGCGCGTCCACCCACGCGGTGACGCCGTCCTTGACGGTGTCCCAGACGTTGGCGCAGTTGCTCTGGCCGCAGTAGTTGGAGCCGTAACGGGCCTCGTTGTACGGGACCTTGACCCAGTCGGCGACCTCGCCGTCGACCGAGTAGCGACCCGAGGAGGTCTTCTCGTAGTACGTCTTCAGGGAGTGCTTGCCCTCGCCGGTGGCGAAGTACAGGTCCTGGAAGTGCTGACGGCTGAAGTCCTCGCGCCAGGCCGTGCTGTTGTCCTTCGCGCGGTCGGGCTGCGCGATGGTGTTGTGCAGCGGACCGGGGGTGCCGCCGTACTTCGGGACGGCCGGCTTGGGACCGGGGCCGTCCGGGTCGTACATGGTGGTGTTGTCGACCTGGTCGCCGAACTCGACGAGGATCGTGAAGATCTTGTCGGTCTTCTCGCGGCCGAGCTCGACGTACTTCTTGTCGTCGAGCTTGACGACCTTGGAGGCGCCGCGCTGCTCGACGCCCTTCTTGCCCTGGAGGACCTGGTCCAGAGCGGCCTTGCGCTGCTCGGCCTGCTGCTCGCTGAACGGACCCTTGAGGTCGTGCTCGACGACCTTGGCAGGGCTGGTCGGGTCCTGCCGGTCAGCCACCGGGGCGGCCGACGGCCTGCCCTCGGCCTGGGCCGCGGTGATGGTGAAGAAGGTCGCACTGGTCGCACACGCGGCCATGGTCACGGTGACGGCGGCAGCGCGAATCGCACGCCGTCTGGCGGAATTGCTGGTCACTTGATGTGTTCCCCTCCCGCGGCCGCAACGTCTGAGTTCGGAACTTCTCCATAGGAGCGGGGGGTTCCGCGCGGCGCGCGTCTCAAGTGACGACATTTGACCGGAGAGACGCGAGAAAAGACAGACCTTGACTTGAACCTTACAACTGCACTATGCGGTCAGGGAGTTCCGCTATCCGGACGTTCCGCAGCCATACGGGGCGAAGGGCCCTTCCCGACGCTCCGACAGGTCCGTAGCGTCCCCTTTCTCCCCCTGCGGGGCGCGAAAAAATGATCCCGTGCGCCCCCTGTGCTCCGGCACCGTGTGTTAGGTCACGCTTACCGGGGGCTCGCCCCGGGCATCCCGTCATGGAGTCACTTGACGCGCGACGTTGGTTGAGCCGACTCCCCCTCCCCCTCACCGAGGACGGATATCGCCATGCCGCGTCCGACTGCCGCACAGCTCGCATACGGGTCCGCCACGGTCATCGTGTCGACGATCGCCATGCTGCTGCTCTCGCAGACGAGCACCGGGCTCGGCGTCGCGGTCATCTCCGCCGCCGCGCTCGCCCTGGGTCTGCTCGTCGCCCTCACCGTGCCCGTTCCGAAGCGCCGCGGCCGCCACGCGGCGCGTACGGGGGCTGGCGCGCCGACCGCGCCCACCGCGGAGGCGACGCCCGGCGCCCGGGCGCCCGAGTCGCGGACGGCCTCGGCCGAACATCCCGTTCACCACTGAGGCTCCGCACGCGACGCGGGCACGGCGCGGGACGGGCGGCCTCCACCGGGGGGAGGCCGCCCGCCCCGCGGCCGCGCGTACGGGTGCGTTCGCGTGCGCGACGTCCGTCAGGTCGCCTGGACCACCACGGTCTTGGCGGCCTTGTCGTGCAGGCCCTGTTTGTACGGCTTGTCGGCGAGGATCGAGACGATCAGCGCGATCGGCCACAGGCAGAAGCAGCAGATCAGTGTCGGCAGCCAGAGCACGGCGGCCCGGGTCAGGGACGTGCCGGAGTCCGGCACGCTGCCGTCGTTGAGCATGGCGACGCGCAGGCCCATCGCCCTCTTGCCGACCGTCCGGCCGTCCTTCTTGGTGAAGAACCAGTCGTAGCCGAGGTACGCGACGATCGAGATCAGGGTCATGACCAGACCGCTGCCGCTGTAGGACCTGGTGAAGACCTCGCTGACGTCCTCGCCCCGGTCGGTCTCGACCGTGTAGCGGTTCGTGCCGAAGGCCAACTGGATGAGGAACAGCGGGACGGCGACGATCAGCACGTCGATGACGCGGGCAGCGAGCCGCTTGCCGAAGTCGGCGAGCGGGGGCATGCCGGCCAGCGGGTCGGGCATGCCGTAGCCCCCGCCACCACCGTACGGGTCGCCGCCTCCGTACGGGGGCGGCGGGGGCGGGTATCCCCCGCCGCCGGCCCCCGGGCCGCCCGGGGGCGGCGGTCCGCCGCTTCCGGGCGGCGGCGGTCCGTAGGGCGAACCGCCCGACGGAGGCGTCGGTTCCTGGGGCTTCTTGCGGAACGGGTCTTCCTCGGGCGGCTGCCCCGGCGGCGGCTGGTCGGTACTCATGGCCCGAGTCGAACCCGGGTCCGCCGCCCCCGCAACGGGACCGCGTCCATTCGGGGCGGCACGGGCCGGGCCCCGGCCCTCCGGACCGGCCCTACCGGGCCACGTACGTCCCGGCCGCCTTGTCGTGCCAAGCCTGTCGGCGGGGGCGGTTGACGAGGCACCACAGGCTGCCGGGCAGGCCCAGGAAGGCGTACACGAGCCAGCGGCCCAGGGCCGCGCCGAAGGACGGCGGGCGCAGCGTGGCGGTGGACAGGACCCGGACGCCCAGCAGCTTCTTGCCCGGGGTGCGGCCCCAGCGGGCGGTGGGCAACGCCTCGTACAGGACGCCGAAGAGCAGGACGGCCCCGAAGACCAGGCCCAGGCTGCCGGCGATGGTCGGGTCGAGCAGCCAGACGGTGGTGGTGCGGCCGCTCGCCCGGGCGGCGTCCACCTTGGCCTGGACGTGGGCGGCGGCGCCGGGCAGAAGGGGCCGGGCCGCGGCGGCGGCCACCGCGCCGAGCACGAGGGAGTCCAGGATCCGGGCGAGGACTCGGCGGGCCAGCCCGGCGGGGCGCACGGCCCGTTCGGCCATCCGCTCGAACACGGCCCGGGGCGTGGCGGGGCGGCCGGTACCGGTGCCCGCACGGTCCTGTGCCGATCCACGCGGCTCCCCACCCCCGGCCTGCGGCTGCGAGGGGGCCGCGTCCGCGGCGGGCTGCACGAGCTTCGGGCGCACGCCCGCGGGCCGGGGCTCCCACACCTCGGGGCGGGCGGGAGCAGGCGCCCGCTCGGCTGCGGGAGCCGGAGCGGGCGCGGCTGCGGGAGCCGGAGCGGGCGCGGCTGCGGGAGCCGGAGCGGGCGCGGGGGGGCGGGCGGGCCCCGGAGTGCGGGCGGGAGCGGCGGCGGGGGCCGCCTCGGGCCAGGAGGAGGTGACCCCGGTGGGACCGGGGCCGCCCGTTCCGGGGGCGTCGGGCCACGCCGGGGCCGCCGGGGCCACGGGAGCCTGCGCGGCCGGGGAACGTGCGGACAGGATGCCCGCGGAGGACTGCGCGGGCCGTCTCGTGGGCGCCGGGGGCTCCGACGGCGGACGGGTCAGGGAGATCCCTGCGGGCCGGGCCGATGCCTGCCCCGGATCGTCCGCCGGTGCCGGCGCCGGCACCGGGTTGGGTGCGGGCGCGGACGCGGAATCGGGCTCCTGCGGGCTGCCCCAGGACACTCGGCGGTCACGCGGCCCACCGAAGCCGGCCTGGTGCACGGGGTCCGCCTGCCACACGGGGGCCGGCGCCTGCGTCTGCGCGGCCGGGGTATCCGGGGCCGGCTCCGGCTCCGCCGCGGATTCCGCCAGCGCCTCGGTCGCGGAGGTCTCGTCCAGGAACACCGGCCCCGTCTCGTCGGCGCGGACGGCGGGAGCGGCGACGGGAGCCCGGGCGGGGAACGGACGGACCGGAGCGGGAACGGGGACGGGGACGGGCGCCGGGGCGGGCTCGGGCGCCGCCGGGGCGGGGCGGCTCGTGCCCGGGACCCAGGCCGCGCCGTTCCAGTACCTGATGTACCCCGGGATGGACGGATCCGGGTAGAAGCCCTCGCGGGCCGCGTGCTCACCGTCACCAGGGGAGGCCGTCATGTCCCCAACTCCGATCGTGGCTTGAGGCTTGTGCAAGGGGAGGACCATAGCCAAGAACAGAGGCCCGACAGGTCCGGTAACGGGAGAATCCAAGCCATTGAGCGAACGTCCCTCCCCATGGCTGTTTTTAGTCAGCCAACAAGATTCGGCCAATTTCGTGCTCGACGTCGAAAGTCGCGTCATACCCGGGTGCATCGGAGCTCTCAGCGGGTGTGGGGTGCCATCCGGCCCCACGCACCGACCGAAGTGAGGCAGTCATGCACCACCCCGCCATCGAGCGCGAGCTGGAACTGAAGCTGGTCCTTTCACCAGAGCGCAGCATCCCCGTCCCGGCGCGCCTGCTCTACCTCACGGAAGACCCGTACGCCGTGCACATCACCTTCCACACCGGCTCCAGCGCCCCGGTCCACTGGACCTTCGCCCGCGAGTTGCTCGTCGAGGGGGTGTTCCGTCCCTGCGGACACGGCGACGTCCGGATCTGGCCCACCAAGGTCGACAACGAGGCCGTGCTCTGTATGGCGCTCAGCTCCCCCGACGGCGACGCCCTCCTGGAGGCCCCGTCCCTCGCCGTGTCGGCGTGGCTGGAGCGGACCCTGCGGGTCGTCCCGCCCGGCAGCGAGCCGGAGCGGCTCGGCCTGGACGCGGCGCTGGCGGAGCTGCTCACCCCGACCCCGGCCGACGACCTGTGGCTGCGCGACCCGTGGCCGTCGGACGAGTCGGCGGACGGTGAGCTGTGATGACGCACGGCCCCCGGACTCCGGGCGGGCGCCGCAGACCGGGCGGCCGCCGCAGGCAGGGCGGCCACCTGCGCCTCATACGGTCCGAAGAACGCGCACAGGTCCCGGAGTCCCGGCTGCCCGGCGACCTCGCCCGGGTTGCCGAAGAGCTCGCCCGGATCTCAGAAGAGCTTGCCCGGGTTGAGGATCCCGAGTGGATCGAAGGCCTGCTTGACGGCCCGCTGCATCTCCACTCCGACCGGGCCGAGTTCACGGGCCAGCCATTCCTTCTTCAGGACGCCGACGCCGTGTTCGCCGGTGATGGTCCCGCCGAGGGAAAGGCCGAGCCCCATGATCTCTCCGAAGGACTCGCGGGCCCGCCGCGTCTCGTCCTCGTCGGCCGGGTCGAAGCAGACGATCGGATGGGTGTTGCCGTCGCCGGCGTGGGCGCAGACGCCGATGAGGAGGTTCTGGGCGCGGGCGATGGCGGCGGTCCCGTCGAGCATCTCGCCGAGCCGCGAGCGGGGCACGCACACGTCGTCGATCATCGTGGCGGGCCGCAGGGCCTCCAGGGCGGGAAAGGCCATCCGGCGGGCCTGGAGCAGCAGTTCCGACTCCGCCTGGTCCTCGGCGGGTACGACGGCGGTCGCCCCGGCGGCGGTGCAGAGCTTCCCCACCGCGGCGAGGTCCTCGGGGGCGTGCGGGGTGTCGAAGGCGGCGAGCAGCAGCGCCTCGGTGGCCTCGGGCAGTCCCATCTTGCCGAGGGCGTTGACGGCGTGGACGGTCGTACGGTCCATCAGTTCGAGCAGGGAGGGGGTCAGTCCGGCCTCCATGACGGCGCAGACCGCCGCGCAGGCGGCGGCTACGGAGGGGAACTCGGCGGCCAGGGCCAGCTGCCGGGGCGGCGCCGGCCTGAGCGCGAGGACGGCCCGTACGACGATCCCGAGGCTGCCCTCGGAGCCGACGAAGAGCCGCGTGAGGTCGTATCCGGCGACGCCCTTGGCGGTGCGCCGGCCGGTGCGCAGCAGCCGCCCGTCCGCCAGGACGACGTCGAGGCCGAGCACGTACTCGGCGGTGACCCCGTACTTGACGCAGCACAGGCCACCCGAGGCGGTACCGATGTTGCCGCCGATGGTGCACTGCTCCCAGCTGGAGGGGTCGGGCGGGTAGGAGAGCCCCTGCTCGGCGACGGCCCGTGACAGGGCGGCGTTGACCACGCCCGGCTCGACGACGGCGATCCGGTCCACGGCGCTGATCTCGATGATCCGGTCCATCTTCACCAGGGACAGCACGATGCAGCCGTCGGAGGCGTTGGCGCCGCCCGACAGGCCCGTCCGGGCACCCTGCGGGACCACCGGGATCCGCAGGGCGGTGGCGGTGCGCATGACGTGCTGCACCTGTTCGACGGTCCGGGGCAGCACGACGACCGCCGGGGTGCCGGCGGCGCAGAAGCTGGCCATGTCGGTGGAGTAGGAGGCGGTCACCTGGGGGTCGGTGAGCAGGGCTTCGGCGGGGAGCCCGTCGAGGAGGCTCGCGCGCAGACGTGCGGAGAGGTCGTCGTCCATGGGTTCAGCGTGACAGCCGGGGCCATCGGTGTGAACACGCCCGCGCCCGTCTGCGGACACCTCGGCGCGCTCTTCATATTGACGCACAGTGACCCCATGGACCGTTTCGACGACGATGCGCAGACACCGGCGCCGCCCGTGACCTTCACCGGCCGCAAGACGCTTGTGGCCGCCGGGGTGGCGGTGGTCCTGATCGCCGGGGCCCTGTTGATCCGCCCGGCCCGGACCGGTGACGACGCGCGCCCGCCGGGACCGAGCGAGCGCGCCGCCACCGCGGTGGGCATGGGGGCGCCCGCCTCGGCGGCGGACGTGGTGGCGCTGATGGCGGACCGGGAGAAGTGGGTGGCGGCGCACGCCGACGACGACGCCTCATGGGCGGTCCTCGGCTCCGCCTATCTCGAACAGGCACGGCGGACGGCGGACTCGGCCTGGTACCCGAAGGCGGAGAAGGCGCTGAAGCGGTCGCTGGAGGTGCGCCCCGCGGAGAAGGGCAACTTCGACGCGATGACGGCCATGGGCTCGCTGGCCAACGCCCGGCGGGACTTCGGGACCGGCAAGAAGTGGGGCGAGCTGGTACGGGCGCAGGCGCCGCGGCGGTGGACGGCGTACCCGGTGCTGGTGGACGCCTACACCGGGCTCGGCGACTACAAGGGCGCGCAGAAGGCGATGGAGCTGCTGCTGGAGCTGCGGCCGGGGCTGGCGGCACACGTCCGGGCCTCGCAGGTGTACCGGGACCGCGGCTGGCGCGAGGACGCGGTGGTGTCGATGGAGTCGGCGGCAGCCTCGGCGAAGGCCCCGGCGGAGAAGGCGTACGCGCTCTTCCGGCTCGGCGAACTGTCCTGGGAGCGGGGCGAGCCGGCGGAGGCGCTGCGGCAGTACGAGGGTGCGTTGCGGACGGATCCGGCGCGGTCGGAGGCGCTGGCCGGCCGGGCGCGGGCGCTGGCGGCACTGGGGCGCGGCGGGGAGGCGGTGCGGGACTACCGGATGGCGCTGGGGCGGACCCCGGTGCCGCGGCTGGCCCGGGAGCTGGGCGAGCTGCTGGAGTCGCTGGGCCGGGAGCAGGAGGCGCGCGAGCAGTACGAGGCGCTGCGGACGATGGCGGCCCGGGACGGCGCCAACGGGGTGGACGACGACGTGGTCCTGGGCCTGTACGAGGCGGACCACGGAGATCCGGCGGCGGCGGTGCGGCGCCTGTCGGAGGAGTGGGAACGACACAAGAGCATGCAGGCCGCGGACGCGCTCGGGTGGGCGCTGTACCGGGCGGGTGATCACACGGCGGCGCTGGAGTACGCGAAGAAGGCGACGGAACCGGGGCTGCGCAGCGCCGACTTCGCCTACCACCGGGCGATGATCGAGCGGGCCCTCGGCGACGAGGCGGGGGCGCGCAGGCACCTGGAGGAGGCCCTGCGGACGAATCCGTACTTCTCCCCGGTGCGCGGGCCGCTGGCCAAGGAGGCGCTGGCGGCGATCGGGCAGCCGCCGGCGGGCGGTCCGGAGCACCTGCAGCCGGTCACCCCGTGGGTCGAGCCGGAGCTCCCGAAGCCGAACCCGAAGCCGAAGGCCGACCCGAAGGCCGACCCGAAGCCGAAGGCTTCACCGTCGGCGAAGCCCTCACCGGAGCCGTCGCCGAGCGCCACCCGCTGAGGGGCCGGACGCCGCCGCCCCGGCCGCCGGGAGACGGCACGCCGGGGCGGCGCCGCGCGGCGCGGCCGTGCGGTCCGGTGCGCGGGCGGCACGGGCGCCGCGTTCCGGCCCACTCCCCTCCGGAGGGCACCACGCGGCGCGTGTCCGGCCCTCGCACCGGGACCGACGGCAGCCCTCAGGCCCC
>NZ_JBHYMC010000081.1:0-26558 GCF_042742535.1 Streptomyces sp. NPDC058880 | reverse complement strand
GGCACCTGTCGGTGCCGGGCCCGCCGTTGCCCGAAGCGGTTCCGCTCACGCGAAAACCGGCAGCAGGTGTCCACCACTGCGCGAGGCGGTCCCGTCCGGGGTGCTCGATGCGGACGGTCCGGCGAGCTGCCGTCGCGCAGGGGGGCACCCGGGCGGTTCACCGCGCGTCCCGCCCAGATGCGGACAGAAGCTGTCCGCAAGGGGGTGCACTCTGGGGTTGCCGGCGCACTCCGCGCCTCTGACCGGGGCTGGGGGCGCTGTTCGACTTCGGGTATCCGGCCCGGGCGTACCTCTGAAGGAAAGGCGCGATCACCATGTCCCTGTTCGTCCAGGACCACATCGGCGACCGCCGGCCCGGCGAGGTCTACGCCGAGGGTGCGAAGGAGGCCCTGGCCGCGTGGCAGGCCGAGGGCGCGTTCCGGCGGCAGATGCCGCTGCCCGGCGGCGGCCTGGGCCCGCGGCTGGCCGACCTGCACCTCCTGGAGGCGGTCCTGCACGGCTGGGACCTCGCCACCGCCACCGACCAGGACCGCACCGGCGACCCGGACGCCGTAGCAGCGGTCTTCCGGACCTGGTACGGCAACTACCCCGATGAGATCCGCGGCGCGACCGGCATGTTCGGCCCCTCCGAGGACGCCCCGGAAGACGCCCCCGCGCTCGACCGCGTCGCCGCGTACTTCGGCCGCACCCTCTGACTCCCCGAGCCACCGGCTCCGTGAACAAAGCCGGTCGGGCCGCCGGTGTCCGGTCCGGTCGTGCTTCAGGTCTTCTTCTGCCCTGCGCACGTGAGGTTCGCGTTGCGCTCGACCGGGTACCGGCCCACCTCCGTCGCGCCCTCCACCGGCCCCTTGAGGCCGGGTGCAGGCCCCGCATTGAGGTTCGTCAGCGCGCTGTCGGCGGAGGCGGGGAGCAGGAACACGTAGATCCAAAAGCGTTTGCCGTCGTCGCGTTCGTCCTCCCCCACCCCGAAGGTGGCGGTCTGCCAAGCCGCCTCCCCCTTGACCTGCACTGCTCGCTGGAGATTGGAGAGCCCGTTTAGGCCCGGTGCGCCATCGGCGTCGTAGGTGTTGGTCACCCAGAGGCCGTGTCCGCTCGGGATCTCGCCGGTGCCCGAGACCGTGATGCAGCTGTCGATCCCGACCGTGACGCCGGGGCTGACAGCTCCCCCTCCGATTCTCGTCACTGCGATGTGTCCGGCGGGCGCCTTCGGGTCCTCGACGCTGCCGGCGGAACGCACCGAGGCGTTGCCCGCCTCCGTGGGCCAAACCCCCGGCCACACCAAGATGGCGACGGTGGCGAACAGCGCGCCCACGGCCACGGCCAGCAACACGCGTGCCCGTGTCGGGTGCGTCGTCGGGTCGACCCGCACCCAGGTGAAGAAGACGGTTGCTCCGCCCAAGATCAGAGCGGCCGCCGTTCCGAGCCAAGCGGGGATGTCCCCGTAGACGTTCGCCAGCAGGGTGGCTGCGGCGATCAAGGCCGCTGCCACCTGAGCGCCGGCGCTGACCTTGTCGGTTGTTGATGTACTCACGTTCGTGGTTCTAGCGACCCGTGTCTGTGGGCCGCTGAGGAACCATGGACCTGTGGCGCTTATGTGACCGAACCGCTACTGATCATCTCGAGCGCTCGCAAAGCAGTACGAAGGGCGCGTCGCCTGTGTTCAGTCCGCCGAAGACGAGCCGCTTGGTCAGGGCGGGCCGTCCGGGTCGCCACGGCGTCGCGTCGGGCACCGGCACGTCCCGGAATGCGGGGTCCTCGGTGGCCGACGGACAGCGAGAGGGCGCAGCCGTCGGCCGCGCCCTCGAGGTGTTCCCTCCCTGCTAGACCCAGGTGTCCAGCCACATGCGGCCCCGCCAGGAGTCCATGGGCAAGGTCTGGCCCGTGTAGATCGGCCAGAAGTAGATGAAGTTCCACACGATCAACAGGACCAGGACGCCCGCGCCGATCGCGCCCAGGGCCCTGCGGCGTTCCGAGGAGCCGGCCGGTCCCAGCAGGGCGCCGATCATCATCGCCACCGCCAGGCACAGGTACGGGACGAAGACCACCGCGTAGAAGTAGAAGATCGTCCGCTCCTGGTAGTTGAACCAGGGCAGCAGGCCCGCGCCCAGCGCGCACGCGATCGCGCCCGCCCTCCAGTCGCGGCGGAAGAACCACCGCCACAGCACGTACAGCAGCGCGAAGCAGCCCGCCCACCACAGCAGCGGCGTGCCCAGGGCCAGGACCTCGCGGGCGCACTTGCCGGCCGCCGTCGCCGGGCAGCCGTCGGTGCCCGGTTCGGGGGACTCGTAGAAGTAGGAGACGGGCCGGCCCAGCACCAGCCAGCTCCACGGATTGGACTCGTAGGTGTGGCCCGAGGTCAGGCCCACGTGGAAGCTGTAGACCTCGGTCTCGTAGTGCCAGAGGCTGCGCACCCATTCCGGCAGGAACGACAACGAGCTGCCCTGGTCGTTCTTGGCCGCCCAGTCGCGCAGGTAGCCGCCCTTGCCGTTGTCCGGGCTGAAGATCCAGCCCGACCAGGAGGCCACGTACGTGACGATCGCGACCGGCACGGTCGAGACGAAGGCGGGCAGCGCGTCACGGCGCAGCATCGCCGCGTACGGGGCGCCAGCGCCCGCGGTGCGGCGGGCGGCGGCGTCCCACAAGACGGTCAGGACGCCGAAGAAGGCCAGGGCGATGAAGCCGTTCCACTTGGTGCCGGCGGCCAGCCCCAGGCAGACCCCGGCCAGGATCCGGTACGGGCGCCAGCCCAGCCGCAGCGTCTCGGCGATCCGCGCGTCGGGCCGGGTCCGGCCCTCCTCGTCCACCGGCAGCGCGTCCGCGAGCCGGGTCCTGGCCCGGTCGCGGTCGATGAGCAGCGCCCCGAAGGCGGCGAGCACGAAGAACATCAGCACCAGGTCGAGCAGTGCCGTGCGGCTCATCACCAGGTGCAGGCCGTCCACCGCCAGCAGTGCGCCCGCGAGGCAGCCGAGGAAGGTCGAACGGAAGAGGCGCCGCCCGATCCGGCACAGCATCAGCACCGACAGGGTGCCGAGCACGGCGGTCATGAACCGCCAGCCGAAGGGCGTGAGGCCGAACATCCACTCGCCGAGCCCGATCACCCACTTGCCGACGGGCGGGTGCACGACGTAGCCCGGGTCCGCCGGCAGGGCGACCCCGTCCGGGTTGGCGAGGATCGACTTGTCGATGTCCTTGGGCCAGTTCGCCTCGTAGCCCTGCCTGATCGTGGCCCAGGCGTCCTTGGCGTAGTACGTCTCGTCGAATATCACCGCCTTCGGGCTGCCCAGGTGCACGAACCGCAGCACGCCCGCGACCAGCGCCACCAGCAGCGGCCCGGCCCAGGCCATGATGCGCTGCCAGGTTCCCCACACCTGCGGTGGGAGCCCGAAGGTCATCCACAGCTGCCGGGACGGCTTCGTGTACGGGGGCACCAGGCGGGTGCGGACGTCCGCGCGGGGCGACGCGGCGGCGGCCGGCGCGTAGCCGAAGCCGCGCAGGCGGCGCAGCCAGGTGGGCGGCTCTTCTTCGCCGCCCGCCGTCGCGGAGGGCAGTGCCCCCGCGGGGCTGGGCGGTGGCGTCGCGGTACTGGTCACCGGCACATCGTAGGGAAGAGATCTGTGTGTGCCCCAGTGGCGTGGGTGACGAGCCGCGGGGCTGAGAGGATGGGCGGGTGACAACTGACCAGCCCCGCGGTACCGAGCCCACTTCCCCGGCAGGCGTCCTCGTCCTCGCCGGCACCCCCATCGGCGATCTCGCCGACGCCCCGCCGCGGCTGGCCGCGGAGTTGGAGCGGGCCGATATCGTCGCCGCCGAGGACACCCGGCGGCTGCGCCGGCTGACCCAGGGGCTCGGCGTGCACACCACGGGGCGCGTCGTGTCCTACTTCGAGGGCAACGAGTCGGCCCGCACCCCCGAACTGGTCGAGGCCCTCTCCGGCGGCGCCCGCGTGCTGCTGGTGACCGACGCCGGCATGCCGTCCGTCTCCGACCCCGGATACCGGCTGGTCGCGGCAGCCGTGGAGAAGGACATCAAGGTCACCGCGGTCCCCGGGCCGTCCGCCGTGCTCACCGCGCTCGCGCTGTCCGGGCTGCCCGTGGACCGGTTCTGCTTCGAGGGCTTCCTGCCGCGCAAGGCGGGCGAGCGCCTCGGCCGGCTGCGCGAGGTCGCGGGCGAGCGCCGCACACTGGTCTACTTCGAGGCCCCGCACCGGCTCGACGACACCCTGGTGGCGATGGCCGAGGTCTTCGGCGCCGAGCGGCGGGCCGCGGTCTGCCGCGAGCTCACGAAGACCTACGAGGAGGTCAGGCGCGGCGGCCTCGGCGAGCTCGCCGCCTGGGCCGCCGAAGGGGTGCGCGGGGAGATCACCGTCGTGGTGGAGGGCGCCCCCGACGCCGAGCCGGGCGACGTGGACGACGAGGAGCTCGTACGCAGGGTGCGGGTGCGCGAGGAGGCGGGGGAGCGCCGCAAGGAGGCCATCGCGGCCGTCGCGGCCGAGGCCGGGGTACCCAAGCGCGACGTCTTCGACGCGGTGGTGGCGGCAAAGAATGCGGCACGAAAGGCGCCATGAACCGGTAAAGGGCTAACCTGAAAGGCAAAGCTCAGACCGTGCGCCGGGCGCTTTGGGCATGAGTCGCCCAAAGGCCGTCCAACACTGGACAGGACCTGATGCGCTCCCGCCCGAAGAGGCGTCCACTGGCAAAGGCACCAGTGGAACAAGAGGAGCTGGCATGAGTGAGATCGCAGACACCCCGGTACCCGTCCAGGCCTCGGCACCCGCACGTTTCTCCAGCCCCGACGTGCACACCGTGCAGGAGGCGTATTCCTTCGCGTGCATGCGCTGCGCGTACGGCTGGGAGCAGGAGTACCGGATCGAGCACCACGTCGACGGCCGCGGCGAACCGTTCATCATGTACACGGTCGACGGCGAGCGGGTGCCCTCCCCGCTGTCCAACCCCAGCTGCATGAACTGCGGCGGGCACGTCGTACGGATCATGCGGGCGGGGCAGGTCTCCTCGGTGCTCGGGACGATCGACCGCCTCTACCACCACCGCATAGCGCCCGGGATCGCCGGGCCGGTGCCGGCGGGAGCGAACGTCCCGCGCACTCCGGGGCCCCGCAGGTCCGCCGAGCGCCACGACGCCCCCGGCCCCGTCGCCGTCGGCGACGACGAGAAGCGCGGGGGCCTGCTCTCCCGGCTGAAGGGGTTCCTGCGCCGGTCATAGGATCGGCCCATGAGCCCTTCCTCCACCTCCAAGGACGCACCTCCGCCGCTGCCCGAACCGCTCCGGGTGGCGGTGGCGGACTCGCACACCCACCTGGACATGCAGGCGGGAACCGTCGAGGAGGGCCTCGCCAAGGCCGCCTCGGTCGGCGTGACCACCGTGGTCCAGGTCGGCTGCGACGTGAAGGGCTCCCGGTGGGCCGCCGAGACCGCGGCCGCGTACGACAACGTCCACGCGGCCGTGGCCCTGCACCCCAACGAGGCCCCGCGCATCGTGCACGGCGATCCGGACGGCTGGTCCCGCCAGGGCGCCCGGACCGGCGGCGGCGAGGCCGCCCTGGACGACGCCCTCGCCGAGATCGAGGCCCTGGCCGCCCTCGGCCACGTCAAGGCTGTCGGCGAGACCGGCCTCGACTTCTTCCGCACCGGGCCCGAGGGCGTGGCCGCGCAGGAGCGTTCCTTCCGCGCCCACATCGAGATCGCCAAGCGGCAGGGCAAGGCCCTCGTCATCCACGACCGCGACGCCCACGCCGACGTGCTGCGCGTCCTGCGCGAGGAGGGCGCCCCCGAGCGGACCGTCTTCCACTGCTACTCGGGAGACGCCGACATGGCCCGCGAGTGCGCCGCCGCCGGCTACTACCTGTCCTTCGCCGGAACCGTCACCTTCAAGAACGCCGCGCCGCTGCGCGAGGCGCTGGCCGTGGCCCCGCTGGAACTGGTCCTCGTCGAGACGGACGCGCCCTACCTGACCCCCGCGCCCTACCGCGGACGGCCCAACGCGCCGTACCTCATTCCGCTGACGGTGCGCGCGATGGCCGCGGTCCGCGGAATCGACGAGGACGCGATGGCCACCGCCCTGGCGGCCAACACGTCCCGCGCCTTCGACTACTGACCGCCCCACCCCGGACGGGCACGTAGGGTAGTCATACGACTTTGTTCCGTAATGACTCCTCGGCTAGGGTGCCGTGCCGCAACCAGCGGGTGCCGGACCACCAGGGGAGCGAGCGTCGTGAGCGATACGCAGGGCAGCCACCTCCGAGGCGCTCCCGTCCCGGACGGGTACGGGGGCGGATCCCCGGCCTGGCCGGCCTGGCCGGTCTGGCCCGCCGCCGAAGCCGGTCCGGTCGGTCCCGCTCCCGGCGACCCCGGTCCGGTCGACGCCGGTCCGGTCGACGCCGGACCCTCGTCGTGGGAGACGGAACCGGCCGTCCCCCTCCCCGCCCCGCGCGCCGAGGACCAGGACGGTGAAGGGCCCGTGCCGGCACCCGCCCCAGGAACGGGCCGCCGCCGCGCCCCCACGCCCACCCCCGCCATCGCCGACGTCGGGGCGCTCGCCCCCGGCCGACGGGCCCGCGGCCGCACCTCCCTCGACGAGCCCCCGGCCGGCACCGGCCGCCGCCGCGGCCCCGCCGCACCGGCTCTCCCCGCCCCTCCGCACGCCGGGACGGGACACGGCCGCCGCCGCGCCACCGGACCGGTACTCCCCAGTCCCCCCGCATCCGGTGCCGACTGGCGGCGGATCGTGCCCCAGGCCCTGGTCGTCGCCTTCCTGGCCGGTGGCACGACCGCGTTCGTCGCCGCGGACAAGTCGGTACGCCTCACCGTCGACGGAGTCCCGAGGCACCTGCACACCTTCGCCGGGGACGTGGAGGAACTGCTCGCCGCGGAAGGGCTCGACGTCGGCCCCCACGACCTCGTGGCCCCCGCCCCGGGCGAACCCCTCGACGACGGCGAGGAGATCGTCGTCCGCTACGGCCGCCCCCTGCGCCTGACCCTCGACGGACAGCAGCGCCAGGTGTGGACCACCGCCCGCACCGTCGAAGGCGCCCTGCGCCAGTTCGGCATCCGTGCCGAGGGCGCCCACCTCTCGGCCCCGCGCACCGCCCCCGTACCGCGCTCCGGCCTGACCCTCAGCGTCCGTACCGAGCGGAGCGTCACCTTCATGGCCGACGGCCGCGAACGCACCGTCCGCACCAACGCCGCCACCGTCCAGGAGGCCCTCGACCAGGCGGGCATCACCCTCCGGGACCAGGACACCACCTCCGTGCCGCCCACTGCCTTCCCGCGCGACGGCCAGACCGTCACCGTGCTCCGCATCACCGGCACCCGAGAGGTCCGCGAGGAGCGCATTCCCTTCGGGACCGAGCGGGTCGATGACGCCGAGCTCTTCGCCGGGACCGAGATCGTCGAGCGGGCCGGCCGGCCCGGGGTGCGCAGGGTCACCTACAGCCTGCGCACCGTCAACGGGGTCCGGCAGAAGCCCCGAGCCATCGCCGACGAGGTCGTGCGCGAGCCCGTCACCCAGTACGTCAGGATCGGCACCCGGCCCCTGCCCCGCTCCGTCGCCGGCGCGGACGGCCTCAACTGGGCGGCCCTCGCCCAGTGCGAGTCCGGCGGCCGGCCCTCCGCCACCGACGCCTCGGGGACGTACGGCGGCCTGTACCAGTTCGACGTGCGCACCTGGCAGGGTCTGGGCGGCAGCGGCCGCCCGCAGGACGCCCCGGCCGCGGAACAGACCTACCGGGCGAAGAAGCTCTACGTGCAGCGGGGGGCGAGCCCGTGGCCCCACTGCGGCCGCAGGCTCACGTCGTAGTCGGGACCACTCGGCCGATCTGAGACGCTTTACCGGTGAGCACCGCAGAGCAGCAGCCCGATAACCCCGCGCCCAGCGCCCCCGACGCCCTTCTGGGCCCCGCCGACGTCCGGGAACTGGCCGCCGCCCTCGGCGTACGCCCGACGAAGCAGAAGGGGCAGAACTTCGTCATCGACGCCAACACGGTGCGCCGGATCGTGCGCACCGCCGAGGTCCGCCCGGACGACGTGGTCGTCGAGGTCGGCCCCGGGCTGGGCTCGCTGACGCTCGCGCTGCTGGAGGCCGCCGACCGGGTCGTCGCCGTCGAGATCGACGACATCCTGGCGGCCGCCCTGCCCGCAACCATCGAGGCCCGCATGCCCGCGAAGAAGGACCGCTTCGCGCTGGTCCACTCCGACGCGATGCTGGTCACCGAACTGCCCGGCCCGGCACCGACCGCACTGGTCGCGAACCTGCCCTACAACGTGGCCGTACCCGTCCTGCTGACCATGCTCGACCGCTTCCCGAGCATCGAGCGGACCCTCGTCATGGTCCAGGCCGAGGTCGCCGACCGGCTGGCCGCCGAGCCCGGCAGCAAGGTCTACGGCGTGCCCTCCGTCAAGGCCGGCTGGTACGCGCACGTCAAGCGCGCCGGAGCCATCGGCCGCAAGGTCTTCTGGCCCGCGCCCAACGTCGACTCCGGCCTGGTCTCCCTCGTGCGCCGCACCGAGCCGGTCAGGACGAGCGCCACGAAGGAAGAGGTCTTCGCGGTCGTCGACGCGGCGTTCGCGCAGCGCCGCAAGACCCTGCGCGCCGCGCTGGCCGGCTGGGCCGGATCGGCGGCGGGCGCGGAGGCCGCGCTGGTCGCCGCGGGCGTCTCCCCGCAGGCCCGCGGCGAGTCCCTGACGGTGGAGGAGTTCGCCGCGATCGCCGAGCACAAGCCCGCCCCGGAGAGGCCCGCACTGTGAGCACGCGCCCCGAGAGCACCCGTACGACGCCCGTCACCGTGCGGGTCCCCGCGAAGGTCAACGTCCAGCTGGCCGTGGGCGCGGCCCGCCCCGACGGCTACCACGACCTGGCCAACGTCTTCCTCGCCGTGTCCCTCTTCGACGAGGTGACGGCGACCCCGGCCGAGGCGCTCACGGTGACCTGCGAGGGCCCGGACGCCGACAAGGTCCCGCTGGACCGCACCAACCTCGCGGCGCGGGCGGCCGAGATCCTCGCCGCCCGGGCCGGCCTCGAACCGCGGGTCCACCTGCACATCGCCAAGAGCATCCCCGTCGCGGGCGGCATGGCCGGCGGCAGCGCCGACGGCGCTGCCGCCCTGCTGGCCTGCGATGCCCTGTGGGGCCTGGACACCCCGCGCGGGGAGCTCCTCGACATCTGCGCGGAGCTCGGCAGCGACGTCCCGTTCAGCCTGGTCGGCGGCGCCGCGCTCGGCACCGGCCGCGGCGAGGTGCTCACCCCGGTGACGGCCGGCTCCTTCCACTGGGTGTTCGCGGTGGCCGACGGCGGCCTGTCCACCCCGGCCGTCTTCCGCGAGTTCGACCGCCTCACCGCCGATGTCGCGGTCCCGGAGCCCGGGGCCTCGCCGGACCTTCTCGCCGCCCTCGCCTCCGGAGACCCGGACGCCCTGGCCGCCACCCTGGCCAACGACCTCCAGCCGGCCGCCCTCTCGCTGCGGCCGTCCCTGCGGGCGACGCTGGACGCGGGCCTCGGCGCCGGCGCCCTCGCCGCCCTGGTCTCCGGCTCGGGCCCCACCACGGCCTTCCTCGTCGCCGACGGGGAAGCCGCCGCCAAGGTCGCGGCAGCCCTGGTCGCCTCGGGCACCTGCCGCGCCACCCACACGGCCTGGTCCCCCGCTCCGGGAGCCACGGTCCTGCCGTCCTGACCCCCGGCTGCGCGACCCGGCTGCGCGACCCGGCTCCGGCCTACTCAGGCCGGAGTTGAGTATCCGCACCCTGTCGGGAGACGCCCGGCCGGGGCCACCGTGGGGTCATGACAGTCAGTGCGCGAACCATGGCCGCCGCCACCCCAGCCGACCGCGACCGGTACGTCGACCTGCTGCGCGTCGCCTCGCTCGGCACCGTCATCACCGGGCACTGGCTGATGGCCGCCGTCGGCGGCGACGGCATAGGGAACCTGCTCGCCCTCGTGCCGGCCCTCCAGGTGCTCACCTGGGGGCTGCAGGTCATGCCCGTCTTCTTCTTCGTCGGCGGCTTCTCGCACGCCCTGTCCTACCGCTCCCTGGCCCGCCGCACCGAAGGGCCCGTCTACGCCGCCTTCCTGCGGGCTCGGCTGCGCCGGCTGCTGCGGCCCACCCTCGTCTTCGTCCTGGTGTGGGCCGCCGTCGCGCTCGCCGTGCAGCTCGCCGGCCGCGGCGACGGCACGCTGACCGGTGCCGCCCTGCGGCTGGTCACCCAGCCGCTGTGGTTCATCGGGATCTACCTGGCCATGGTCGCCCTCACCCCGCCACTGCTCAGGCTGCACGAGCGCCACGGCTGGGCGGCCTTCGCCGCCCTCGCCGGCGCCGCCGCGCTCGTCGACGTCCTGCGCTTCGCATTCGGCGTCCCGTACGTGGAGTTCCTGAACTTCGCCCTGGTCTGGCTCGCCGTCCACCAGCTCGGCTTCCTGCGGGCCGACGGACGCATCCGCCGCCCCGCCGCCCTCGCCGCCGCCGGCCTCGCCGGGGCCGCGCTGCTGGTGGCCTTCGGCCCGTACCCGCTGTCCATGGTCGGGATGCCCGGAGAGAAGGTCTCCAACATGGCACCGCCCACCATGGCCCTGCTGTGCCACGGACTGTGGCTCGTCGGGGCCGTGCAGCTCGCCGCCCGGCCCGCCGCCGCCCGGCTGGCGCGGCCCCGCGTGTGGCGTGCGGTCGTCGCCGCGAACGGCGTCGCCATGACCGCCTTCCTCTGGCACCTCACCGCGATGCTCGCCGTGTACGGGGCCCAGCTCGCCCTCGGCATGGACCTGCCGGAACCCGCCACCGCCGCCTGGTGGGCGCAGGTCCCCGTACGGATCTTGGCGGCGGCCGCGCTGACCGGTGTGTTGGTCGCCCTGCTGCGCCGCTTCGAGGCCCCCGCACCGGCCGGCCCGGCCGCTCTCGCAGGAGCCGCCGCGGGCCCCGTTGCCGCCTTCGGGATCACCCTGTGCCTGCTCGGCGTCCTGGGCCTGTCCATGACCGGGCTGGGGGGCCTCCTCGACGGCCACAGCGCCACGCTCGTCGCCCTCCCGGTCACCGCGCCCGCCGCGATCGCCATGGCACTGGGCGGCGCCTGGCTGGTGGAACGGTCAGCCCCGGCCCGGAGGGTTAGGCTGAGGGGCTGATCCACACCCCTTCCCTGGAGCGCGTCTGATGGCCGTCAATCTGGTCAATGTCGAGGCAGTCAGCAAGGTGTACGGCACACGTACTCTGCTGGACGGTATCTCCCTCGGCGTGTCCGAGGGAGACCGGATCGGCGTCGTCGGCCGCAACGGCGACGGCAAGACCACCCTCATCCGGATGCTCGCCAAACTGGAGGAGCCCGACAGCGGGCGCGTCACCCAGTCCGGCGGCCTGCGCATGGGCGTCCTCACCCAGCACGACTCCCTCGACCCCGCGGCGACCGTCCGCCACGAGATCATCGGCGACATGGCCGACCACGAGTGGGCCGGTAACGCCAAGATCCGCGACGTCCTCACCGGACTCTTCGGCGGCCTCGACCTGCCCGGCTTCAACCAGGGCCTCGACACCGTCATCGGCCCGCTCTCCGGCGGCGAGCGCCGCCGCATCGCCCTGGCCAGGCTCCTCATCGCCGACCAGGACCTGCTGATCCTCGACGAGCCCACCAACCACCTCGACGTCGAGGGCATCGCCTGGCTGGCCGGCCACCTCCAGGCGCGCCGCTCCGCGCTCGTCTGCGTCACCCACGACCGCTGGTTCCTCGACCAGGTCTGCACCCGCATGTGGGACGTCCAGCGCGGCGAGGTCTTCGAGTACGAAGGCGGCTACAGCGACTACGTCTTCGCCCGCGCCGAGCGCGAGCGCATCGCCGCCACCGAAGAGGCCAAGCGGCAGAACCTGATGCGCAAGGAGCTTGCCTGGCTGCGTCGCGGCGCCCCCGCCCGCACCTCCAAGCCGCGCTACCGCATCGAGGCCGCCAACGAGCTCATCGCCGACGTCCCGCCGCCGCGCGACAAGTCCGAGCTGATGCGCTTCGCCAACGCCCGCCTCGGAAAGACCGTCTTCGACCTTGAGGACGTCACCGTCCAGGCCGGCCCCAAGACCCTCCTCAAGCACCTCACCTGGCACCTGGGCCCCGGCGACCGCGTCGGTCTCGTCGGTGTCAACGGCGCCGGCAAGACCTCCCTGCTGCGCGCCCTCGCCGAGGCCGCCCGCACCCAGGGCGAGGCCCAGCCCGCCGCGGGCCGGGTCATCGTCGGCAAGACCGTCAAGCTGGCCTACCTCTCCCAGGAGGTCGGCGAACTCGACCCGTCCCTGCGGGTCCTGGAGGCCGTCCAGCGCGTCCGCGACCGCGTCGACCTCGGCAAGGGCCGCGAGATGACGGCGGGCCAGCTGTGCGAGCAGTTCGGCTTCACCAAGGAGAAGCAGTGGACGCCGGTCGGCGACCTCTCCGGCGGCGAGCGCCGCCGCCTGCAGATCCTGCGCCTGCTGATGGACGAGCCCAATGTCCTCTTCCTCGACGAGCCCACCAACGACCTCGACATCGAGACCCTGACCCAGCTGGAGGACCTCCTCGACGGCTGGCCCGGCTCGATGATCGTGATCTCCCACGACCGGTTCTTCATCGAGCGCACCACCGACACCGTGATGGCGCTGCTCGGCGACGCGAGCCTGCGCATGCTGCCGCGGGGACTGGACGAGTACCTGGAACGCCGTCAGAGGATGGTCGAGGCGGCCGCCCCGGCGCCCGCGCCGGCCGCCGCCGCAGCGGCCAAGTCCACCTCGTCGGGCGACTCGCGCGCGGCGAAGAAGGAACTGCAGAAGATCGAGCGGCAGCTCAACAAGCTGGCCGACCGCGAGGGGAACCTGCACGCCCAGATCGCCGAACACTCCACCGACTACGACAAGGTGGCCAAACTCGACGCGGAGTTGCGCGAACTTCTCTCCGACCGCGACGCATTGGAGATGCGCTGGCTGGAGCTCGCCGAGGAGGCGTAGATTCCGCGGGTCTCCGGGGCGAACTGCCCCGATAACGGCGGCGTCACGGGCCGGTCCTCCCTTGGGAACAGGGGGCGGACCGGTCCGTTGTATGCGCGGCGTCAGTGATAGAAAGGTCAAACTCCCGCCCCCTCCGAAGCCGAAAGTGCGCTGATGACCGAGCCGCCCCAGCCGCCGAACCAGCCGCCGACACCTTCCGGTTACGGACACCTGCCCGGCCCGCCGCAGCAGGGCCACGGCTTCCCGCCGCCGGGCGAGAACCCCTACGCGCAAGCGCCCGCACACCCGCCGCAGCCCGGCTACGCGCCGCAGCCCGGCTACGCGCCGCAGCCCGGCTACGCGCCGCAGCCGCCCACCGTCCCGGCCTACCCGGCCCACGGCCTGCAGTCGCCCCCGCCCGGCGCGCCCGGCCAGCCGCCGAGGAAGAAGCTGCCCCTGCTCATCGCGGCCTCCGTCGCGGCCGCGCTCGTCCTCGGCGGCGTCGGCTACCTCGCCTTCGGCACCGGGGACGAAGACCCCGGGCAGCCCGTCGCCCAGGAGTCCGGCGACGCGAAGCCCTCCGGCTCCCCGTCCGTGGACGTCGGCGACGGCAGCGGCCCCGGCGGCAACCAGCAGACCGACCTCAACGCCGGCCGCAAGCAGGGCGAGGACAAGGTCCTCTGGCTCAAGACCACCAAGATCGACGGTCCAGGGGCCGGAGTGGGCACCCACGGCCAGTGGGTCGTGGGCGACACCGTGGCCAAGACCGTCGGCAAGACGATCAAGGGCTACTCGGTCGCCGATGGCAAGGAGAAGTGGACGATCACCTTCCCTGCCGACATCTGCGGCGTGACCCGGAAGACCACCGACGACGGCAAGACCGTCGTGCTGTACGAGAACGGTCCGTCGGAGACCGCCGACTGCAACCAGATGCGCATGGTCGACCTCAAGGCGGGCAAGGAGGGCTGGTCGAAGGAGGTGTCCAAGGAGAGCGCCTTCGACATGTTCCTCGACCCCAGCCTGGCCATGACCGGGGACACCGTCACCGTCAACCGGCTCACCCGGGCCACTGCCTTCCGGATCAGCACCGGTGAGAAGCTCTTCGGCAGCCCCGCCGAGGGCTGCGTGCCGGGCGCCTACGCCGCCGGAAACGGCAAGTTGATCGGCGTCGCTACCTGCTACGACAAGGACAGCATCGTCGAGGTCCAGGACGCCGACCCGGTCACCGGCAAGAAGACGTGGACCTACCGGCTCCCCAAGGGCTGGAAGGTGGCCCGCGTCTACGGGGTCGACCCGATCGTCCTCCACCTCACGAACGCCACCACCAAGGAGAGCTCCGTCGTGGTCCTCGGCCCCGATGGCAAGCAGCGCACCACGCTCTCCGGCGAGGGCAGCTTCTCGACCGAGTGCGGCGTGAGCCGCGACGACTCCCTGCAGGGCTGTGCCACCGCCGTCGTCGACGCGGGCACCCTCTACCTGCCCACCAGGACCGCCCCCGGCAAGGCCAACGAGATCGTTGCCTTCGACCTGAACACCGGCAAGGCCAAGTGGCGCGTCCCGGCGGGCGAGGGCCGCACCCTGGAGCCGCTCAAGGCGGCGAACGGACAGCTGATCGCCTACCGCAGGGCCGAAACCCGCCAGGGCGGCGAGGTCGTCGCGATCCCCGCCGACGGCAGCACCCCGACCGCGCTCCTGCGCCACCCCTCGGGCCCCTCCGCCCCGATCGAGAGCTCCTTCTACTCCCCGGACGTCGACTACTCCGACGGGCGCTTCTTCATCTCCACGACCCGACTGGTCGCCCAGGACAAGGACGAGAAGCTCCTGATGGTCTTCGGCAAGTGAACACCCGCCCAACGCGCCGTCCACCGAGAGGCAACAGCAACCGATGAGCACCCCGCCGCCCCCCAGCCAGCCGCCGTCCGGCGGCTTCGGAGCGCCGCAGGATCCCCCGCCCGGCGGGTTCGGAGCGCCGATGCCGCCCGCCGGACCGCCCTCGCCGCCCGCCGCCCCGCATCCGCAGGCCGGGCAGCCCGCGTACGGCTACCCGCAGGCCGACCCCGGCTACGGCTATCCGCAGCAGCCCGCCGCGCCCGCGCCGTACGCCGCGCCCGCACCCCCCGCGCCCCCGGCCGGCGGGGGCGACAAGCGCACCCAGCTGATGATCGTAGGCGCGGCCCTCCTGGCCATCGTCCTGATCGTCGGCGGCGGCCTCTGGTACGCCTCGGGCGACGGCGGCGGGACCACCGCGCAGGGCGACCCGGGCGCCTCCCAGGGCGGCGACAAGAACCAGCCCGCCGCGGCCGGCAGCGAGAAGGTCCCCGCCAACCCCAAGTCGAAGACCCTCTACAACCACCCGGCGCCCACGGTGACCGACCTGGTGTCCGTCAACGGCTCGTGGCTGACCGACACCACCTACGTCAAGTCCGACGTGTCGAAGGTCGTCGGCTACAACCTCGTCGACGGCGGCAAGAAGTGGGAGGTCCCGCTCACGGGCGAGATCTGCGGCGCCACCCACCACGTCAGCGAGAACAAGACGGCGGTCCTCTTCAGGCCCACCCCGTCCACCGCCGAGAACAAGTACCCGCCGTGCACCGAGGTCGGCGTCATCGACCTGGAGGCCGGCAAGCTGGCCTGGTCCGGCAACATCAAGAGCGCCAACGGCGGCGACAAGCCCGTCCAGTTCTCCGAGATCACCCTCAGCGGCAAGACCGTCGCCGCGGCCGGCGTCTCCGGCGGCGGCGCCGCCTGGAACCTCGCCGACGGCAAGAACCTGTGGCAGCCGAAGGTCGACGGCGACAGCTGCCGTGACACCGGATACGCCGGAGGCGAGGCCCTCGCCGCCATCCGCAAGTGCGGCCGGCACCCCAACTACACGCTGCACGCCCAGCTCCTCGACCCCGCCACGGGCGCGCCCACCGGCTCCTACAAGCTCTCGCCGGGCATCGAGTACGCGCACATCGTCTCCACCCAGCCGTTCGTCGTGGCGGCCGACGTCGGCGACAACGCCAAGGGCGGCAAGGGCGTCAGCGACCTGTTCGTCGTCGACCCCAAGGGTGAGCTGAAGGCGCGCATCCCGCTCGCCGCCGGCACCTTCGCCGCCAAGTGCGGCTCCACCGACGTCGAGAAGTGCTCCAACATGGTCGTCGGCAACGGCAAGATCTACGTGCCCGCCGCAGAGCACCAGGGCCAGTCGCCCACCGGCCGCACCAACGAACTGCTCTCCTTCGACCTGGAGACCGGAAAGCAGACCACCGACCGGGCCGACGCGGGCGAGCGGTACACCATGTTTCCGCTGCGCATGGACGGGCCGAACATCATCGCCTACAAGGTCCCCCCGTACGACAAGGGCGGCCAGATCGTCAGCATCGACGGCACGACGATGAAGGAGACCCTCCTGATGGAGAACCCGGCCGACAGGGACGTCCGGCGCGCCGAGACCTCCTTCTCGCCCGAGTTCTCCTCCGAGCTGCGCTACCGCAACGGCAAGCTCTTCATGTCGAAGCAGAACGTCAGCAAGCCGTACTCGACCGACCCGGAATACCTGTTCGTGTCCTTCACCGCGAGCTGACCCGCACAGCACCGCCCGAAGCCCCCGGTCCGTACCGATCGGGGGCTTCTGCGCGGTATCCCCCTCGCACCGTCGAACAAGCGTGTAGCTTGCCGGGTCAGAAGGGTGGGGGTGGATTCCTCGATGGGCGTACGGGTCGTGGTGGTCGACGACCACCGGCTGCTGGCCGAGGCGCTGGCCTCTGCCCTGAAGCTGCGCGGCCACCGGGTGCTGGCGGCCGCGGCCCCGGCGGCCGGCGCCGCCGAGCTGGTCATCAGCCGCGCCCCCGAGGTCTGCCTCCTCGGTACGGCCGCACCCGCCGAGCCCGGGGCCTTCGAGCCCGTGGTGCGCATCAGGCGGGAGCGCCCGCAGATCGCCGTGGTCGTCCTCGGCCCGGTGCCCAGCCCGCGCGGGATCGCCGCCGCCTTCGCCGCCGGCGCCTGCGGCTACGTACGCCAGGACGAGCGCATCGAGGGTGTGGAGCGGGCGCTGGCCAAGGCGCGGGCGGGCGAGTCGGCGATCGCCCCGCAACTGCTCCAGGGCGCCTTCGCGGAACTCCTGAACCCCGCGGCCCAGCCCGACGACGAAGGCAGCAGGCTGCTCCGGCTGCTGACTCCGCGCGAGGTGGAGGTCCTGGTGCGGGTCGCCGAGGGAGAGGACACCCGGCTGATCGCCGCCGGCATGGAGATCGCGCCGAGCACCGCCCGTACGCACGTCCAGCGGGTGCTGATGAAGCTGGGGGTCGGATCGCGGCTGGAGGCGGCCGCACTGGCCGCCCGTACCGGCCTGCTCGACCGGGCCCTGCCCGGGCCGTCGTCCGCCCCACCGCAGGGCTGACCGGGACGGCGGCCGGGAGCCGCCGATTTCCCCCGCGGGCGCCGCATCGGGTAAGCCAGTGCCCAAGCGCGCACCCACGCGCGCGTGGTCCCCCGCGAGAGGCAGTAGGCGAGTGAGCAAGTACCTGGTAACCGGTGGCGCCGGATACGTCGGCAGCGTGGTCGCGGCCCACCTCCTGGAGGCCGGCCACGAGGTGACCGTCCTCGACGACCTCAGCACCGGCTTCCGCGTCGGCGTCCCCGACGGCGCCGCGTTCATCGAGGGCCGGATCCAGGACGCCGCCCGCCACATCGACCCCTCCTACGACGCCGTGCTGCACTTCGCCGCCTCCTCGCAGGTCGGCGAGTCCGTCGTGAACCCGGGCAAGTACTGGGAGAACAACGTCGGCGGGACCCTCGCCCTGCTGGCCGCGATGCGCGAGGCCGGCGTGCGCAGGCTCGTCTTCTCCTCCACCGCCGCCACCTACGGCGAGCCGGCCGAGGGACTGCTGACCGAGGCCTCGGTGACCGCGCCGACCAACCCCTACGGCGCCTCCAAGCTCGCCGTCGACCACATGATCGCGGGGGAGTGCGTCGCGCACGGCCTGGCCGCGGTGTCCCTGCGCTACTTCAACGTGGCCGGCGCCTACGGCGCGTTCGGTGAGCGGCACAGCCCCGAGACGCACCTGATCCCGCTGGTCCTCCAGGTCGCGCTCGGCGAGCGCGAGTCGATCTCGGTGTTCGGCGAGGACTACCCGACCCCGGACGGCACCTGCGTGCGCGACTACATCCACGTCGCCGACCTGGCGGAGGCCCATCTGGCCGCCCTGCGCGCCGCCACCCCCGGAGAGCACCTGATCTGCAACCTGGGCAACGGCAGCGGCTTCTCGGTCCGCGAGGTCATCGAGACCGTCCGCAAGGTCACCGGGCGGGAGATCCCCGAGGTCGTCGCCCCGCGCCGGGCCGGCGACCCGGCGATGTTGGTGGCATCCGCCCGCACGGCACACGAGCGCCTCGGCTGGACCCCGAGCCGCTCGGACCTGACCGGCATCATCCGCGACGCGTGGAACTTCGCGCGCACGCACACCGCCTGACCGGCCGGGTCTCCTTCCGCCCCGGGTCTCCTCTTCCTGCTCCGCGCGGAAGGAGCCGGCCGCCGGCCCCGGCGCGTCGCGTCGGCCGACCCGTCCGTGCGGCGGTCGCGCCGGACCCGGGCGCCCGGCAGGGGCGCCCGGGTCCGGCACGCGCCCGCTGGGGGCGTGTGGGGCCGAGCCGTGCGCTGCGGCCGTGCGCAGCGCGCGGGCGCCCGGCGTGCACGCGCCGGGTGAAATGCCCCCCGTGCACCTGCCAGTGGCACGCGCCCGTGCGCCGGGCGTCCCACAGCCGCCGGTTCAGGCGATTTCAAGCCACGGCTGAGCCCCCGCGGAAGCCGCACCCCCGAAATCTGCGGGGAAAACTTCTGCTATTCGGCCAACTGCGAGCCGCCCCCGGCCCTACGCTGATGCGTGACACCGGTGGGGGCCGGTGTTGATTCAGGGGTCGAGACACGTCGGGTACGTCGTCCGGTCCGGGGTAGTGCAGATATGTCTCGGCGGCGGCCGGGCTGCGGATCACCCGGTCCTGGCGCCGTACCCGCCGTCGTCCGTTCCCCTACCCTTGGGGGTTTTGTGGTTCGTATCCGGGTTCTCGTCGTCGACGATCACCGCATCTTCGCCGAATCGCTCGCAGCCGCGCTCGCCGCCGAACCGGACGTGGACGTGTCCGCGGCCGGCAGCGGTCCCGCCGCGCTGCGCTGCCTCGAACGCGCGGTGGCCGAGGGCCGCCGTTTTGACGTCCTGCTGGTCGACGCCGACCTCGGCGCGGTCGCCGGGGCCGTGCCTGCCCAGCGGGAGCCGGGGGCCGGGCCGCCGCAGCCCGGCTCGGACGGGATCGCGCTGGTGGCCGGGGTGCGGGTGGCCCACCCCGGGGTCCGCACCGTGGTCCTCGCCGAGCGTGACGACCCACGTCGGGCCGCTCTCGCCCTCCAGGCCGGAGCCTCGGGGTGGGTGGCCAAGGACTGCTCCCTCTCGCGCCTGCTGGCCGTCGTCCGCGGGGTCCTGCGGGAGGAGACCCACCTCCCGCCCGCGCTGCTCACCGGAGTGCTGCGGGAGCTGACCGCGGCGCGCAAGCACCGCACGGACAGCGAACGGCTCGTGGAGTCCCTCACCCCGCGCGAGCACGAGGTGCTGCGCTGCATGGTGGCGGGGCTGGGCCGCAAGGACGTGGCGGCGCGGCTGTTCCTGTCCCCGCACACGGTCCGCACCCACATGCAGAACGTCCTGGGCAAGCTCGGTGTGCACTCCACGCTGGCCGCGGTGGCGCTGGCCCGGCGGGCCGGCGTACGGCCCGCCGACCTAGCCGGGGATGTTGTCGAACGGAGCGGTCAACTGGCGTAGCAGTCCGGCGAGATCGCCGCGCTGACTCTGCGAGAGCTGGGCCAGGATCGCCCGTTCCTGGGCCAGCAGCCCGGCGAGGGCCTGGTCGGCGCGGTCCCGCCCCTCGGGCGTGAGCCGGACCAGGACCCCGCGGCGGTCGCTGGGGTCCGGGAGCCGTTCGACGAGGCCCTTCTTGGCGAGCCGGTCGATGCGGTTGGTCATGGTGCCGGAGGTGACCAGGGTCTGGGTCAGCAGCTGGCCGGGGGAGAGCTGGTAGGGGGCGCCGGCGCGGCGCAGCGACGTCAGGACGTCGAACTCCCAGGGTTCCAGGCCATGCTCGGCGAAGGCCAGCCTGCGGGCGCGGTCGAGATGGCGCGCGAGCCTGCTGACGCGGCTCAGTACCTCGAGCGGTTCCACGTCGAGGTCAGGGCGCTCCCGCCGCCATGCCGCCACCAGTCGGTCGACCTCGTCCTCCATGCCGATCAGTGTAAGGGGTCTGTCGATGTGAAGTCTCTTCATCCCAAGTATCTCGATTGCGAGCATCTTGATATCGAGATATAAATGAACTGAGCATGGGGCATGGAGGGGGCCGGAACGGATTCCGCTTCCGATCGCCCCGCCAGCAGGGAGGCTCGAACATGTATTCCGATACCGTGCGTGCAGGGACCCCCACGTCCACCGCGCATCCCGCGCCCACCTGGGACCCCCAGCAGTACCTCCGGCACGCGGGCCACCGCACACGGCCCTTCCTCGACCTGCTCACCCGCATACCCGAGCTCCCCACCAGCCCCGCCCGCATCGCCGACCTCGGCTGCGGCCCCGGAAACGTCACCGCTCTGCTCGCCACCCGTTGGTCCGAGGCCTCCATCACGGGGTTCGACCTCTCTCCGGAAATGCTCCAGCGTGCCACCGAGCAGTACGCCGGCCCCACCGCCGGCGGCGGCAGCCTCGACTTCCGCCACGGCGACATCGCCGGCTGGCTCCCCGAGGAGCCCTACGACCTGATCGTCTCCAACGCCGCCCTCCAGTGGGTTCCCGGTCACCCCGGCTCGTTCGGCGCCTGGATCAACGGCCTGCGCCCCGGCGGCACCCTCGCCTTCCAGATCCCCGGCAACTTCACCGCCCCCAGCCATGCCCTGCTCGCGGAGCTCTGCGACACCCCGCGCTGGCGGTCCCGCCTCGCCGGCCACGGCGCCCGCTACATCCACCTCCTCGAACCCGCCGAATACCTCGCCCGGTTCACCGAGCTCGGCTGCACCGCCGACGTCTGGGAGACCACCTACCACCAGCTCCTGCACGGACCCGACCCGGTGCTCGACTGGGTCAAGGGCACCGCCCTGCGACCCGTCCTCACCGCTCTCGGCGACGACCGGAAAGCCGTCGACGCCTTCCTCACCGAATACCGTGACCGGCTCCGCACGGCCTACCCGAGCGGGCCGCGCGGAACCGTCTTCCCGTTCCGAAGGATCTTCGCCGTAGCCCGCAAGGAGGCCTGACCATGCTCACCGCAGTCGACCACGTCCAACTCGCCGCGCCGCCGGACTCGGAGGACCGGCTCCGCGCCTACTACGCCGATGTCCTGGGCATGACCGAGATCCCCAAACCGCCCGTCCTCGCCGCCCGCGGAGGTTGCTGGTTCGCCGCCGGCCCCGTACAGCTGCACCTCGGCGTCGAGCAGGACTTCCGGCCCGCCCGCAAGGCGCACCCCGGACTGAGGGTCACCGGCATCGCGGAGTACGCGCGCAGACTGGAGGAGCGGGGCGCCAAGGTCGTCTGGGACGAGAACCTCCCGGGCCACCACCGCTTCTACTCCGAGGACCCCGTCGGTAACCGGCTGGAGTTCCTGGAACCCTTCGACACGGGCACGGACGGCACGCCCGACCGGTAGGCACCACCGCACGACACGACGGCGCCTCGTCACCGGATCACCGGTGACGAGGCGCCGTCGTACCCGCAGGGGCGGGCCTCACCGGATCCGGTCCCGGTCGCGGCCCCGGTCCGCAGGGAAATCCCTAGCTCTTGCGGCGGCCCACCAGCTGCGGCTTCGACTCCAGCCCGTCCAGCCCGTGCCACGCCAGGTTCACCAGATGCGCCGCCACCTCGGCCTTCTTCGGCCGGCGCACATCCAGCCACCACTGCCCCGTCAGCGCCACCATCCCGACCAGCGCCTGCGCGTACAGCGGAGCCAGCTTCGGATCGAAGCCCCGGGCCTTGAACTCCAGCCCCAAGATGTCCTCCACCTGCGTGGCGATGTCGCTGATCAGCGACGCGAACGTACCCGTCGACTGCGCGACCGGGGAGTCGCGCACCAGAATCCGGAAACCGTCCGTGTACGACTCGATGTAGTCCAGCAGCGCGAACGCCGCCTGCTCCAGCAGCTCCCGCGGATGCCCGGCCGTCAGGGCCCCCGTCACCCCGTCCAGCAGCTGGCGCATCTCCCGGTCCACGACGACCGCGTACAGCCCCTCCTTGCCGCCGAAGTGCTCGTACACCACCGGCTTGGACACCCCGGCCTTCGCCGCGATCTCCTCCACCGACGTGCCCTCGAAGCCCTTCTCCGCGAACAGGGTCCGGCCGATGTCCAGCAATTGCTGGCGCCGCTCCGCGCCCGTCATCCGGACCCGGCGGCCACGCCTGGGCTTGTCGCTGCTGGAACCACCGTCGATCGCCACGTTCCCCATCATGCCGCGTTCGGCCGGTTTTCCCTGCGCCGGGCATCGATCCGGGACGCCGACGGCCACCGGACGTCCGTGGCCCACCCCAGCTGCTCGAACCAGCGGATCAGTCGCGCACTCGAATCCACCTGCCCCCGCAGCACACCGTGGCGCGCCGACGTCGGATCCGCGTGGTGCAGGTTGTGCCACGACTCACCGCACGACAGCACCGCCAGCCACCACACGTTGCCGGACCGGTCCCGCGACCTGAACGGCCGCTTGCCCACGGCGTGACAGATCGAATTGATCGACCACGTCACATGGTGCAACAGCGCCACCCGCACCAGAGAACCCCAGAAGAACGCCGTGAACGCCCCCCACCACGACATCGTCACCAGCCCTCCCACCAGCGGCGGAAGCGCCAGGGAGAAGATCGTCCACCAGATGAAGTCCCGCGAGATGCGCCGGATCGCCGGATCCTTGATCAGATCAGGGGCGTACTTCTGCTGATCCGTCTGCTCCTCGTCGAACAGCCACCCGATGTGAGCCCACCACAGGCCCTTCATCAGCGCCGGCACCGTCTCACCGAACCGCCAGGGCGAATGCGGGTCACCTTCGTGGTCCGAGAACTTGTGGTGCTTGCGGTGGTCCGCGACCCACCGCACCAGCGGACCCTCCACCGCCATCGACCCCATCACCGCGAGCACGATCCTCAGCGGCCGCTTCGCCTTGAAGGAACCGTGCGTGAAATAGCGGTGGAACCCGATGGTGATCCCGTGGCAGGCCAGGAAGTACATGAACACCATCAGGCCCAGGTCCAGCCAGCTCACCCCCCAGCCCCAGGCCAGCGGCACCGCCGCCAGCAGCGCCACGAAGGGAACGGTGATGAACAGCAGCAGGGCGACCTGCTCGATCGACCGCTTGTTCTCGCCGCCCAGCGTCGCGGACGGCACAGGAGTCTGCGAGGGCGCGGAGGCACCCTCGATCAGATCGGGACTTGTGGTCATGGGTGTGTCCCCTGGGGGGTGAGGGAAGTCGGCAGGCACGCCGGTCACGCAGACCCTACGGGCCCGTAACCTACGGCATCGTAAGTATGGCAAAGCCCGGGCCCCGGACAAGAGGAGCGCGACCAGGACAACCGGAGCGCAGCCGCGCCCCCCACCGGCCGCCGAACCCCCGGCGACTCGGCCAGTGAGACGTTTGCCCAGGCACACGCATCGGACACCTATCCTGTTCCCCGTCGGACAGCGCGGTCCGCACGGGCAGCCCGAGCCACACCTCAAGGGCGGCGGTCCCCCGGACGGAGTCCGGAAGGGGCCACGCCGCGCACGGCCGGGAGCCCACCGCCCAGTAGCGCTCGAACACTGCAAGGAGCCGCACCTGTGAGCAGTGCTGACAAGGCCCCCCTGGCCACCCAGCAGGCCCCCGTCACCCCGGCCGCCACCGCCAACGCGGAACTGCGCGCGGACATCCGCCGCCTCGGCGACCTCCTCGGGGAGACCCTCGTACGCCAGGAAGGCCAGGACCTGCTCGACCTCGTCGAACGCGTCCGAGCCCTCACCCGCACCGACGGTGAAGCCGCCGCAGCCCTCCTCGGCGACACCGACCTGGAGACCGCCGCCAAGCTCGTCCGCGCCTTCTCCACCTACTTCCACCTCGCCAACATCACCGAGCAGGTCCACCGCGGCAAGGAACTGCGCGCCCACCGCGCCACCGAGGGCGGCCTCCTCGCCCGCACCGCCGACATGCTCAAGGACGCCGACCCCGAGCACCTGCGCGAAACGGTCAAGAACCTCAACGTCCGTCCCGTCTTCACCGCGCACCCCACCGAGGCGGCCCGCCGCAGCGTCCTCAACAAGCTGCGCCGCATCGCGGCCCTCCTGGAGGAACCCGTCACCGGCGCCGGCGACCGCCGCCGCCACGACCTGCGCCTCGCCGAGAACATCGACCTCGTCTGGCAGACCGACGAGCTCCGCGTCGTCCGCCCCGAGCCCGCCGACGAGGCCCGCAACGCCATCTACTACCTCGACGAACTCCACGCCGGCGCCGTCGGCGACGTCCTGGAGGACCTCGCCGCCGAACTGCGCCGCGTCGGCATCGAACTGCCCGCCGGCACCCGCCCCCTCACCTTCGGCACCTGGATCGGCGGCGACCGCGACGGCAACCCCAACGTCACCCCCGACGTCACCCGCGACGTGCTGATCCTCCAGCACGAACACGGCATCACCGACGCCCTCGAACTCGTCGACTTCCTGCGCGGCCTGCTGTCCAACTCCATCCGCTACACCGGAGCCACCGAGGAACTCCTCGCCTCCCTCCAGGCCGACCTCGAACGCCTCCCCGAGATCAGCCCCCGCTACAAGCGGCTCAACGCCGAAGAGCCCTACCGGCTCAAGGCCACCTGCATCCGCCAGAAGCTCCTCAACACCCGCGAGCGCCTCGCCAAGGGCATCCCGCACGAGGAAGGCCGCGACTACCTCGGCACCTCCGAGCTCCTCACCGACCTCACCCTCATCCAGACCTCCCTGCGCGAGCACCGCGGCGGCCTCTTCGCGGACGGCCACATGGACCGCACCATCCGCACCCTCGCCGCCTTCGGCCTGCAGCTCGCCACCATGGACGTACGCGAACACGCCGACGCCCACCACCACGCCCTCGGCCAGCTCTTCGACCGGCTCGGCGAGGAGTCCTGGCGCTACGCCGACATGCCGCGCGACTACCGCCAGAAGCTCCTCGCCAAGGAACTCCGCTCCCGCCGCCCGCTGGCCCCCACCCCGGCACCCCTCGACGCCGCCGGCGCCAAGACCCTCGGCGTCTTCGCCGCCGTCAAGGACGCCTTCGAGAAGTTCGGCCCCGAGGTCATCGAGTCCTACATCATCTCGATGTGCCAGGGCGCCGACGACGTCTTCGCCGCCGCCGTCCTCGCCCGCGAAGCCGGCCTCCTCGACCTCCACGCCGGCTGGGCCAGGATCGGCATCGTCCCGCTCCTGGAGACCACCGACGAGCTCCGCGCGGCCGACGTCATCCTCGACGACATGCTCGCCGACCCCTCCTACCGGCGCCTGGTCTCCCTCCGCGGCGACGTCCAGGAGGTCATGCTCGGCTACTCCGACTCCTCCAAGTTCGGCGGCATCACCACCAGCCAGTGGGAGATCCACCGCGCCCAGCGCCGGCTGCGCGACGTCGCCCACCGCTACGGCGTCCGGCTGCGCCTCTTCCACGGCCGCGGCGGCACCGTCGGCCGCGGTGGCGGCCCCTCCCACGACGCGATCCTCGCCCAGCCCTGGGGCACCCTCGAAGGCGAGATCAAGGTCACCGAACAGGGCGAGGTCATCTCCGACAAGTACCTCGTGCCCTCCCTCGCCCGCGAGAACCTCGAACTGACCGTCGCCGCCACCCTGCAGGCCTCCGCCCTGCACACCGCGCCCCGCCAGTCCGACGAAGCCCTCGCCCGCTGGGACGCGGCGATGGACACCGTCTCCGACGCCGCCCACGCCGCCTACCGCGCACTCGTCGAAGACCCCGACCTGCCCGCCTACTTCTTCGCCGCCACCCCCGTCGACCAGCTCGCCGACCTCCACCTCGGCTCCCGGCCCTCCCGCCGCCCCGACTCCGGAGCCGGCCTCGACGGCCTGCGCGCCATCCCGTGGGTCTTCGGCTGGACCCAGTCCCGCCAGATCGTCCCCGGCTGGTACGGCGTCGGCTCCGGCCTCAAGGCCCTGCGGGAGGCCGGCCACGAGGACGCCCTCACCGAGATGGGCGAACGCTGGCACTTCTTCCGCAACTTCCTGTCCAACGTCGAGATGACACTGGCCAAGACCGACCTGCGGATCGCCCGCCACTACGTCGACACCCTCGTCCCCGACCACCTGAGGCACGTCTTCACCCGCATCGAGGCCGAGCACGAGCTCACCGTCCGCGAGGTCCTGCGCATCACCGGAGGCGAGCAGCTCCTCGACTCCCACCCCGTGCTCCAGCAGACCTTCGCCGTACGCGACGCCTACCTCGACCCCATCTCCTACCTCCAGGTCTCCCTCCTGGCCCGCCAGCGCGCCGCCGCCGCCCGCGGCGAGGAAGCCGACCCGCTCCTCTCCCGGGCCCTGCTCCTCACCGTCAACGGCGTCGCCGCAGGCCTGCGCAACACCGGCTGACCCGGTCGCCGTACGTACCCGAAAGGGGGTCCCCCGAGCCCACC
>NZ_JBHYMC010000080.1:0-28820 GCF_042742535.1 Streptomyces sp. NPDC058880 | reverse complement strand
CGGCCGTGCGGCCGCGCCCGGGGCGCCGGCGTCGTGACGGACCGTCCGGCTCCCCGCCGACCGGCGCATGTCCGCCACCCGCCCGCCGGGACGCCCAGGCCGCGCGCTAGCCTCGGCCACCCACACCACCCGCACCAGCCCGCCCGGAGGAGCTCTCATGAACGCAGGGGTCGCGCAGGACCGGCCGGAACGGGCCTACGACATCGTGCTCTTCGGCGCCACCGGGTTCGTGGGGGCGCTGACCGCCGAGTACCTCGCCGCGCACGCGCCCGCGGGCTGCCGGTGGGCCCTCGCCGGCCGGGACCTCGCGAAGCTGGAGCGGCTGCGCGAGCGGCTCGCCGCGATCGAACCCGCCTGCGCCGCGCTGCCGTTGCTGCAGGCGGACGCCCGGGACGCCGCCGCCGTGGGCGAACTGGCCGCGTCCGCCCGGGTGCTGGCCACGACCGTGGGACCGTACGTCTGGTACGGGGCCGGGCTCGTGGCCGCCTGCGCCGAAGCGGGCACGGACTACGTGGACCTCACCGGCGAGCCGGAGTTCGTGGACCGGATGTACGTGGAGCACGACGCGCGGGCCCGCGAAACCGGCGCCCGGCTCGTGCACGCCTGCGGCTTCGACTCGGTCCCGGCCGATCTCGGCGCGTACTTCACGGTCCGGCAGCTGCCGGAGGGGGTCCCGCTCACGGTCGACGGGTTCATGCGGTCCAACGCGTTCTTCTCCGGCGGGACGCTGGCCTCCGCGCTGACCGCGCTGGGCCGCGGCCCGCAGACCCTGACCGCCGCCCGCGCCCGCCGGCTGCACGAACCCCGGCTGAGGGGCCGGCGGGCGCGCGGGCCGCTGGGCGCGCCCCGGTTCAGCCGCGAGACCGGCACCTGGGCGCTCCCGCTGCCCACGCTGGACCCGCGGGTCGTGACCCGGTCGGCGGCCGCGCTGGAGCGCTACGGCCCGGACTTTCGCTACCGGCACTACGCCTCCGTCAAGCACCTGCCCGTCGCGCTGGGCGGTACGGCGGCGATGGGCGCGACGGCTGCCCTGGCGCAGGTGCCGCCCGCCCGGCGGTGGCTCATGAACCGCTGGGAACCGGGCCGGGGACCGGACGCGGAGCGGCGGGCCCGCAGCTGGTTCACCGTGCGGTTCGTGGGCGAGGGCGGCGGCCGGCGGGTGCTCACCGAGGTGTCGGGCGGCGACCCGGGCTACGGCGACACCGCAAAGATGCTGGCGGAGTCGGCGCTCTGCCTGGCGCACGACCCGCTGCCGGAGGCCGCCGGGCAGGTGACGACCGCGGTGGCGATGGGAGACGCGCTCCTCCACCGCCTCCAGAAGGCGGGGATCGCCTTCCGGGTGGCCGACGCCCGCTGACGCGCCGGCAGGAGCTCAGGAGGCCTCCCGCAGTGCCCTGCGGCACAGCGAGTCGGCACGCCGGGTGGTCTCCGGGATCCGGAAGCGGGGGCTGAGGGCCAGGACGTGCGCACAGGCGTTGTCGAGCGACACCCTGTGCCCGACGGAGACGTACACCGGCTTGGTCGCGTCCTGCGTGCGCAGGGCCCGCCCGACCTCGCCCCCGTCGGGGCCGACCAGCGCGGAGACGGCGCCCCGCCGGGCACCGGGATCCTCGTGGGTGAAGGCGAAGGGGTTCTTGGCGACGCCGATGGAGGGGAGCCCCGTGACCACCCCGAGGTGGCAGGCGAGGCCGAACCCGCGGGGGTGGGCGAGGCCGTAGCCGTCGCAGACCACGAGGCCGGGCTCGGCGGTCAGGGCGTCGAGGGCGGCCAGCACGGTCGGCAGCTCGCGGAAGGCGAGCAGCCCCGGCACGTAGGGAAAGCTGACGTGCCCGACGGCGGTGGCCTCCTCGACCACCTCCAGGGTCGCGGCGTCGAGGACCACGGCCGCGGCGGCGACGAGGTCGCGCGTGTCGTCGTAGGCGACGTCCACGCCCGCCACCAGCCCGCGGCCGGGCGGGGGGCCGGGCTCGCCGAGTACCACGTGATGGCGCAGCTCGTCCTGTATCGCCCGGGCCTCGGCCTCATCGGCGGGAGTCTTCACACTCGTCATGATGGACCGAGCGTAACCTGACGATCATGTTTGTCATGGAGCTCACCTACACCGCGCCCGTCGAAACCGTCGAGGAGCAGATGGACGCCCACATCGCCTGGCTGGACGGCTACTACGCGGCCGGCGTCTTCCTCGCCTCGGGACGCAAGGTGCCGCGCGACGGGGGCGTCATCCTGGCCGCAGGGGTGTCCCGGGCCGAGATCGAGAAGATCGCGGCCGGGGACCCCTTCGCGGTCGCGGGCGTCTGCTCCTACCGCATCACCGAGTTCATGGCCACGAAGACCTCGGCGGACCTGGCCGCGGTCCGGGAGAACCCGCTCGTGTAGCGCTGTCGCCCGGCGGACCTCCGCAGCCACGGCGCCGGGGAGCCGTTCCGCCGGGCAGGCCGCCGGGTGCGGGTCAGCGGCGTTCCAGCCGTGCCACCCGGCCCTTCTCCCCCGCCGCCCAACAGCCCCTGTCAGCCGCGCAGTCGACCGTGTCGAAGGACCCCGCGTCCAGTGGGCGCCAGGAGCGACCCCCGTCCGTGGTGAGGTCCGTGCCCGTGGGTCCGACCGCGAGGGCCGTCCCCCCGCTGTACGGGTACCAGGCCGCGCCCGACCGGTAGGCCGGCGGCGGGGCCGTCGCCTGCCGCCAGGTGCTCCCCCCGTCCCCGGAGACGGCCGCGGCGTGCGGGGAGGCCTGCCCGGTACGGTAGTCGCCGCCCACGGCGAGCCCCCTCGTACGGTCCCGGAAGGCGAGGGCGAAGACGCCTCGCGCGGGGTCTCCCGCCGGCACGGCGGCTTCGGCCGCCCGCCAGGTCCGGCCGCGGTCCGCGGAGTGCAGGACCCGCGCGCTCGCCCCGCCGCCCGTGGCCAGCCAGACGTCCCGCGGTCCGGCGCTGACCAGGCACTGGCCGCTCGCGGCGAAGCCCGCCTCGCCCGGCAGCGCCTCGGGCATTCCCGCACCGGGCAGCACCCGCCAGTGGCGGCCGCCGTCGTCCGTCGAGAGGATGCGGAACTTCCCGTCCACCGGATCGCTCACGGCCAGCCCGTGGCGGGCGTCGAAGAAGGTGAGGCAGTCGTAGAAGGCGCGCGGATCGGGGTTGCGGAAGGTCTCGGTCCAGGTGGCGCCGCCGTCCTCGGTCCGCAGCACCCTGGAGGCCTCGCCCTCGCCGATGGACAGGGCCACCGCCCGTCGCGCGTCGAAGGCCTCGATGTCGCGCAGTTCCAACTGCTCCGCGACCGCGCCGGGCGGCGAGACGTCCTGCCAGCTGCGGCCGCCGTCGAGCGTGCGCAACACGGTCCCCCGGGAGCCGGCGACCCAGGCCGTGGTCCGGCTGACCGCGGCGAGCCCCCGGAAGCGGGCGGTCAGGCCGGTCTCCTTGAGCGCCCAGCCGGCTGCGCGTAAGTCCTGTGCCCGGCCCTGCTCCTCGGCGTGCGCGGGACCGGCGAGCACACCGAGCACCAAACTTGCCGCGCACATGCCAATTGCGCCATCCAGAAGTCTCATGGCGCCGGAAGCTAACGCACCCCGGACCGGCCGTCCAGAGGGCGTCCCGGCAGCCTCCCGAGCGGGCGTTGCTCCGGTGGAGTGAGCGACAACCGGCCCTTCCAGAAAGCCCCCGCCCCCGCACGGCACGCCGTCGCGCCTTCGCGCGCTTCCGCCCACCCGGTCACTCTGTGCGATCACACAGGCAGGTTCCGGCCAGTCGGTGACACAGCTCACTCGAAGCCCCATGCACGGATTTGCCGATTCCGGCGTCTATCGGGTTGCCGGGCCCCATCCCGCAGTCCGGCAGCAGATCCGCCGCAAGGGAGTGAGCCGTGATCACTGTCATCGAGCAGGCCGCGCAGGCCCGTCTGGTCGCCACCGCGCCGAAGGTCGAGACCGTTCCCGTCACCCTGTGTTACGACCGCGCGGATCCGTTCGCCGTGCGCATGGCCTTCCCCGCCCCGGCGACGCTGGAAGGCGTCGAGGTCTCGTGGACCTTCTCCCGGGAACTGCTGGAGTCCGGCCTGGACCGCCCGTCCGGCTATGGCGACGTACGCGTGCGGCCGCACGACGGGGAGCGGACCACGATCGAGTTCCACGCGGTGGAGGGCGTCGCGATCGTCCTGATGCTGACCGCCGAGCTGCACCGGTTCCTGGATCGGGTCGCGAGCGTGGTTCCGCCCGGCCTGGAGCACCTCTACCTCGACATGGACCACAGCTTGGCCGAGCTGATGCGCGACAGCTGCTGACCCTCCGGCGTAAATCGTTTGCGGGCGGCCGGGGCCGCCCGTAGCTTCGTTGGCGCCCCACTGCCGTCGAACGGAGCAGGACGTTGCTCTTCTGAGGTCCGAGACACCGACCACCGCGACCACCGCGACCACCGAAGACCCCCGTGATCGTCCACATCACGGCCACGGTCGCCGTCCGAACGCGCTCGCGTTCCCGCTCGCGATCTGAGCGTCGGCTGTCTCCCCGCGTTGCACGCACCATTCACGCAACCTGGAGGCCTCCATGAGTCACGCCCCTGCATCCATCACCTGCTCCGCCCTGTCCTTCGACTGGCCCGACGGGACACCCGTGTTCGACGGGTTCCAGCTGACCGTCGGCCCCGGCCGCACCGGCCTGATCGGACTCAACGGGAGTGGCAAATCCACCCTGTTGAAGCTGATCGCCGGTGAACTGGCCCCGACCGGGGGCCAGTCGTCCGTCGCCGGCTCGGTCGGCTACCTCCCCCAGACGGTCACCCTCGACACCGCGCTGCGCGTGGACGAGGCGCTCGGCATCCACACCGCACGCGCCGCGCTCCACGCCATCGAGGCGGGCGAGGCCACCGAGGCGAACTTCGCCGCCGTCGGCGACGACTGGGACGTGGAGGAGCGGGCCCTGGCCACCCTCGACCAGCTCGGCCTCGCCCGGATCGGCCTGGACCGCACGGTCGGCGAGCTGTCGGGCGGCGAGTCGGTCCTGGTGCGCCTGGCCGCACTGCTGCTGGACCGTCCGACCGTCCTGCTGCTGGACGAGCCGACCAACAACCTGGACCTGCGCGCCCGGGGCCGCCTGTACGCGGCGGTCGAGTCCTGGTCCGGAGTGATGCTCCTGGTCAGCCACGACCGCGAACTACTGGAGCGGGTCGACCAGATCGCCGATCTGCGCGACGGCGAAGTCCGCTGGTACGGAGGGAACTTCACCGACTACGAGGAGATGCTCGCCGCCGAACAGGACGCGGCCGAGCGCATGGTCCGGGTCGCGGAGGCCGACGTGCAGCGCCAGAAGCGTGAACTGGCCGACGCACGAGTCAAGTTGGCCCGGCGCAAGCGGTACGGCCAGAAGATGTCCGAGAACAAGCGCGAGCCGAAGATCGTGATGGGCGCGCGCAAGCGCGCGGCGCAGGAATCGGCCGGCAAGCACCGCATCATGCACACCGAGAAGCTGGCCAAGGCGAGGGAGCGGCTGGACCAGGCGGTGGAGGCGGTCCGCGACGACGCCGAGATCCGTATCGAACTGCCCGCCACACTGGTCCCGCCGGGTCGGCGCGTCCTGACCCTCAGCGACCTGTACCTGCCCCACGGTGCCCGCGTGCCGGGAGAGTGGGAACTGCGGGGCCCGGAGCGGGTCGCCCTGGTGGGCCGCAACGGCTCGGGCAAGACCACGCTGCTGCGCACGATCGCGGGGCAGCTCACTCCCGAGTCCGGCGCGGCCGAGACACACGTGACCACCCGGTTCCTGCCCCAGCGGCTGGACGTGCTGGACGAGAACAGCTCGGTCGTGGAGAACGTGGCCCGGTTCGCCCCGCAGGCCACCGACAACCTGGTCCGGGCACGGCTCGCGCACTTCCTCTTCCGGGGCGGGCGCGCGGACCGGCCGGCGGGCACCCTGTCGGGCGGTGAGCGGTTCCGGGCAGCACTGGCGGCGCTGCTGCTGGCCGAACCGGCCCCGCAGCTCCTCATGCTGGACGAGCCCACGAACAACCTCGACCTGTCGAGCGTGCGGCAGCTCACCGACGCGCTGGAGTCGTACCGGGGAGCGCTTGTGGTGGCGAGCCACGACGTGCCGTTCCTGGAGGCGATCGGGGTCACGCGCTGGCTGCTGCTGGACGGAGAGCTGCGGCCGACCACGGCCGCGGAGGTCCGGGAGACGCTGTGGCACGGCTGACCGGCTGACGCACCGACCGGCAGACGGGGCGGAGGGGGGCAGAGGCGGGCAGAGGCGGGGCGGTGCCGCCCGGGCATCGCCCGGGGGGTGCCGTTCCACGGCGTGGGTGCCGGCCGCCTCCGTCCCTGCCGCGACGCCCACCGACGGGGCGGACCTCGGACCGACGGGGTCCGTGGGGTGCTCGGGCGGGTCCCGCAGGGTCCTGCGCACGCGTCCCGGCCGTCAAGGCGGGAGCCGCAGACCACCTCCTGGCGTGATTCTGCCCTTTCGTTTCCCCGTCGGACCCGCCCCATTCTGCATAGATAACTGGATGTAACCGGACATAGGTACACGCGGGGCTTGGCTGGCCTTGATGTCACGCTTAACCTACGACTCCGTAGGCTACGGAACCGTAGGTAATTCGCTTGTGCACCCAGGAGTACCCGTGACGATCACCTCTCCCCACCTCGGCAGCTCGGAGGCGTGGACCGACGCCAAGCTGCTGTACGCGCTGGAAGAGGTGGTCGAGAAGGAGCTCAACCGCCACCTGAAGGTCACCAAGGACTGGATGCCCCACGAGTACGTCCCCTGGAGCGACGGCCGGAACTTCCCCGGCTTCTTCGAGGACGGCGAGGCCTGGGACCCGCAGCAGTCCAAGGTCACCGACATCGGCAAGATCGCGCTGGTCGTGAACCTGCTGACCGAGGACAACCTCCCCAGCTACCACCACGAGATCGCGACCCTCTTCGGCCGCAACGGCGCCTGGGGCACCTGGGTGCACCGCTGGACGGCCGAGGAGGGCCGCCACGGCATCGTGATGCGCGACTACCTGCTGGCCTCGCGCGCCGTGGACCCGGACAAGCTGGAAGCGTTCCGCATGCAGCACATGTCGGAGGGCTTCGAATCCGACAACCGGCACTCCATGCTGCACTCGGTCGCCTACGTGGCCTTCCAGGAGCTCGCCACGCGCATCTCGCACCGCAACACCGGCCACCAGTCCGGCGACCCGGTCTGCGACCGCATGCTGGCGCGCATCGCGCAGGACGAGAACCTACACATGATCTTCTACCGCAACCTGCTGGGCGCGGCCTTCGAGCTCGCCCCGGACCTGACCATGCAGGCGGTGCGGGACGTCGTCGTCAACTTCCGGATGCCCGGACACGGCATGCCCGGCTTCGAGCGCATGGCCGCCCAGATGGCCATCGGCGGGGTCTACAACCTGCGGATCCACCACGACGACGTGCTGGCTCCGGTCCTGCGCTTCCTCAAGGTCATGGACATTGCCGGCCTCGGCCCGGAGGGCCAGAAGGCCCAGGACGAGCTCGGCCTGTTCATGAACGGCCTGAACTCCGAGGCCACGAAGTTCGACGAGAAGCTGGCCGCCCGCGCTGCCCGCGTGGCGGCCCGCAAGGGCTGACCGGCTTCCGCCCGCTCGGGCGCATGACGCCGATGACCCCGGCGGAGCCACGCTCCGCCGGGGTCCGCCGTCGTCGCGTCGAGGGCGGCGCGGGCAGGCGAGGCGGGCACCGGTTCAGCACCGGGTCAGCGGCGGCGGGCGCGCAGCGCCAGGCGCTCCGCCTCAGAGAGGCCGCCCCAGACGCCGAAGCGCTCGTCGTTGGCCAGGGCGTACTCCAGGCACGCCGCCCGCCCCTCGCACGCCCCGCACAGCCGCTTCGCGTCACGCAGTGAGGAGCCCGGCTCGGGGAAGAAGAAGCCCGGGCCGGTCTGGGCGCACAGGGCGAGTTCGTACCAGGCGGCGGTGTCGGCGGCTGCCGTAGAGGTGTTCGTAGACATGCCGCAGATACTGGTCAGCGCCGATGGACGTCCGCTATACGCCTGATCAACACGACGTACGCAGCCCCCGCAGAGCATCTCACCCCGCACTGACAGAGCGCTTCGGGCTCAGTCCGCGTGGCGAGCGCGGCTGGGTTGGACGCGCTTGGGTTCGCCCGGCATCTTGGGGTGGTCCGGGGGATACGGCAGGTCGCCCATACCGTGTTCGTGCTCGTCCCTGGCCGCGAGTTCCAGGACGGCGTCCAGGGCGAAGGCGTGGTCGTCCATGTCCGCGTGCACATCGCCCAGTTCCGCGAAACGGGCCGGCATCGTCACGATGTCGAAGTCCTGCGGTTCGGCGTCGTCCACCTCGTCCCAGCGCAGCGGCGCCGAGACCGGGGCGTGCGGGCGGGGGCGGACCGAGTAGGCGGAGGCGATCGTGCGGTCCCGCGCCGTCTGGTTGTAGTCGACGAAGATCCGCTCGCCCCGCTCCTCCTTCCACCAGGCCGTCGTGACCTCGCCCGGCATGCGGCGCTCCAGCTCCCGGCCGAGGGCGATGGCGCACCGGCGGACTTCGGTGAAGGTCCAGCGCGGCTCGATCGGGACGAAGACGTGCAGTCCCCGGCCGCCCGAGGTCTTGGGCCACCCGCGCAGGCCCAGCTCCTCCAGCAGGGCGCGCAGCTGGTGGGCGGCGGCCACGGCGTGGTGGTAGTCGGTGCCCGGCTGAGGGTCCAGGTCGATGCGCAGTTCGTCGGGCCGGTCGGTGTCCACCCGACGTACTGGCCAGGGATGGAAGGTGAGGCAGCCCAGATTGGCCGCCCACAGGACGGCGGCCGGCTCGGTCGGGCAGATCTCGTCGGCCGACCGGCCGCTCGGGAAGGCGATGCGGGCAGTCGGGATCCAGTCGGGGAGGTTCTTCGGGGCCCGCTTCTGGAAGAAGGACTCGCCCTCCACCCCGTCGGGAAAGCGTTCCAGGGTCGTCGGCCGGTCGCGGAGGGCCCGGAGGATGCCGTCCGCGACCGCCAGGTAGTACTCGGCCACGTGCCGCTTGGTGAGGCCGCGCTCCGGGAAGTAGACCTTGTCCGGGTGGGACAGCCGTACCGTCCGCCCGGCCGCTTCCAGCTCGATCGCATCGCCAGCAGCACCCATGGGCGCCACCGTAGGCGGGGCGGACCGCCGGTGCACACCGGGCGGGTCCGAACGCACCACCGCAGAATCGGGGGCATGGATCTGCCAGTGATGCCGCCGGTCAAGCCGATGCTCGCCAAGTCAGTGGCGAAGATCCCGCCCGGCATGCAGTACGAGGCCAAGTGGGACGGCTTCCGGGCCGTCGTGCATCGTGACGGTGACGAAGTCGAGGTGGGAAGCCGCACGGGCAAGTCCCTGACCAGGTATTTTCCCGAGCTGGTGGAGGCCCTGAAGGCGAATCTGCCCGGTCGCTGCGTGGTGGACGGAGAGATCGTGATCGTCCATGAGGGGCGTCTGGACTTCGACCGGCTGACCGAGCGGATCCATCCCGCGCAGTCCCGTGTCGCCCTTCTGGCCGAGAGGACCCCCGCCAGCTTCGTCGCCTTCGACCTGCTCGCCCTCGGCGACGAGGCCCTCCTCGACGCCCCGCTCACCGACCGCCGTGCCGCTCTGGTCAGGTCCCTCTCCACCGCCCGGCCCCCCGTCCACCTCGCGCCCGCCACCACCGATCCCGCGCTGGCGCGGGATTGGTTCGAGCGGTTCGAGGGCGCCGGGCTCGACGGGGTGATCGCCAAACCGCTCGATCTCCCCTACCGGCCCGATGCCCGCCTCATGTACAAGATCAAGCACGAACGTACCGCCGACGTCGTCGTCGCCGGTTTCCGTTTCCACAAGAGCGGTCCGATCGTCGGATCGCTCCTGCTCGGCCTCCACGACACGCAGGGCACGCTCCAGCACGTGGGAGTGTGCGCCGCCTTTCCCATGAGGCGCCGGGCCGAGCTGGTGGAAGAGCTCGAACCGCTGCGGATGCCCGATCCGTCCGGTCACCCGTGGGCCGCGTGGGCCGACGAGTCCGCCCACGCGAGCGCCCGGCTGCCCGGCGCGCAGAGCCGGTGGACCGGCAGCAAAGACCTCTCGTGGGTGCCGCTGCGCCCGGAACGGGTGATCGAGGTCGGCTACGACCACATGGAGGGAGACCGCTTCCGGCACACCGCGCAGTTCCGGCGCTGGCGGCTCGACCGGACCCCCGCAAGCTGCACCTACGCCCAGCTGGAGGAGGTCGTGGGCTACGACCTGGCCGAGGTGCTCGGGCCCGCCGCCGGCTGAGGCCGGGGCCTGCGCGACACCCGTCGGCCGGACTCCCCGGGCCCCCGCCGACGGCCCCCGCGTCACCCTGCCGTGAGCTTCTCCCACTCCTCCCGGTCCGGCCCGAACTCGTGCGGCGCGTAGTCCGGCCGCGCCGCCAGCCAGCGCGCCACCCGGGCCCGGACCTCCGGGTCCGCGTAGGCGCGCTCCGGGGGCTCCGCCAGGTGGCGGACCCGCGCCCGGGCCCGCATCACCGTCGGGTCCTCCAGCGCGCAGTCGAACAGCGCGGCCACCTCCCGGGCCGTTCCGGTGCGCCCCGCCCGCGTCGCGAAGCGCTCGCCGACGGCCGCGTCGGCGACCACCTGGAAGTCGAACCACGGCTTCAGGGTGCGCACCGCCCACGCGTGATGGTGCACGGCGTAGTGGTCCGACCCCGGGTCGCGGTGCGCCGTACGGGCCACCCTGCGCGCCGCCCACAGTGCGAGGGAGGTGCCCTGGCCGAGGGTCGGGTTGGTGTGCGCGATCGAGTCGCCGACCGGCACCAGCCCGGTCACGACGGGACCGTGCTCGTCCACGAGAGCGCTCCAGCGGTTGTCCAGGCTCGCAGTGGCCAGTACGCCCGACAGCGGCTCGGCTCCGAGGGTCAGCCAGGCCGCCCCGGGCGGGAAGGAGCGGGCCGCCCGCTCGAACACCGCGGGGTCGCGCAGCGCCGAGCGCGTGGTGTCCGTGGTGTGCACGAACAGCGCCACGGCGAAGACCCGGTTGTCGGCCGGGAAGACGGCGCAGCCGGCGAAGGTTCCGCCGGTCACGGCCCAGGGCCTCCGCGGCCCCTCGTCCGTACCCGCGGGCAAGCGGTACCAGCGGCAGAAGTACGCCAGTCCCGTGCGGTGCCGTTCCACGACGGGCGGGCGGCAGCCCACCGCGCCGAGCCGGCGCTCGATGCCGCCGCGGCGTCCACCCGCGTCCACGACCAGGTCCGCGTCGTACCCACCCGCCTCGGTGGTCACTCCCGTCACCCGGATCGCGTCGGCCGCGCCGCCGGCGCCGGCCGGGTCGGCCCCGGAACGCGCCGCGGTGGTGAGTCCGGTGACCGGCTCCCCGTGGCGGACGACCACTCCCGGCTCCGCGCGCAGCGCCGTGGCCAGTGCGCTCTCCAGGACGATGCGCCGCGCCTGGAGCATGACGAGATCCTCGTCTCCGGGCAGCTCGGGCGGCCGTACGTCGAACCAGTCCAGCTCGTGCCGCTCGCAGGCGCCGAGCCGGAGCATCTCCTGGTAGACGTCGGGCAGATCGTCGCGCAGGACGTTGCGGGCGGCTCCCAGCAGCGCGTGCGGCTGGGCCGCCTGCGGTACGGCCGGCCGCCGCCACCCGAAGAAGTCGCGGTCGAGCGCGGTACCGGGAGCGCGGGTGTCGCGCTCGAACAGCTCCGCCGTGTGCCCGCGCCGCGCCGCGAGCAGCGCGGTGGCGAGCCCGCCGACGCCTCCTCCGATGACCAGCACATGTGCCATGGGACGTCCCCCCGAAGCCTTGGACCGCTGGACCCCTGACCCTCTGGACCTCCGGACCATATGACGATCACACCGCAGAGAGCCTGCGCGTACGGGGGCAGGCCGAAACCCGCACACCTGTCCGGAGCTCCGTCATCCGGTCATCCGGTCCCCGCCGGCGTCACCGGCCCCGTCAGGCGCGCGAACCGCCGGCCGCACCCGCCGCCGCACCCGCACCTGCCGCCGCGACCGCGCGATACGCCGCCAAGGCCCGCCGCGCCTCCGCCTCGATGAGGTCGGCGTTGATGGCCGCGGCCGCCTGCGCGCCCTGGGCAGCCGCCCCCGCGAGCTTCTCCAGCGGCGCGGTCACGTTGCCCGCCGCCCAGACCCCGCGGAGGGCGGTGGCCCCGGTGGCCGGGTCGGACTCGACGCAACGGCCGATCACGTGGCCGTCCCGCGTCACCTCCGTCGTCGGCAGGCCCAGGCTCGTCAACACCCCCGAACGGGCGGTGAACCGCGGGGCCACCACCAGCGCCCGGCACTCCACGGCGGTCCCGTCGGCCAGGGTCACCGCGGCCAACCGGTCGTCCTCGACCACCAGGCCGGTCACCTCGCCGGCCACGACCCGGATCCCGAGGGCCGCCAGCAGCTCGCGCTCCCCCTCCCCCGGCAGCCAGGTGTGCGCCAGCAGCGTGGTGCGCCCGGTCCACTGCCGCCACATCTGCGCCTGGTGCACGGCCATCGGGCCTTCGGCCAGCACCGCGACCGGCTCGTCCCCGACCTCCCAGCCGTGGCAGTACGGGCAGTGCAGCACGTCCCGCCCCCAGCGCGCCCCGAGCCCCGGTACCGGCGGCAGCTCGTCCACCAGGCCCGTGGCGACCAGCAGCCGCCCCGCCCGCACGGTTGAGCCGTCTGCGCAGCGCACCAGGAAACCCCCGTCGGGCAGCCGGTCCGCGGCTACGGCGGCGCCCGGCCGGATCCGGCCCCCGTAGCGCTCCACCTCCGCGCGTCCGCGGGCCAGCAGCTCCGCCGGGCTCTCCCCGTCCAGGCCGAGGTAGCCGTGCAGGTGAGCGGCCGGGGCGTTGCGCGGACTGCCGGAGTCGATCACCAGCACCGACCGGCGGGCCCGGACCAGGGTGAGCGCCCCGGCCAGTCCGGCCGCACCACCACCGACCACCACGACATCGAACGATTCTTCCCTTGCGTTGTCCATGTCTGCGAGGGTCTGCCCGAATCCGCCGTTTGACAAATGTTCTTGCCGAAGCAGCAAATGGAGTCATGGCCCCCGAGAAGCAGGACGAGGAACTCGCCGACGTGCTCACGGCCGTGGGCCCCCGGCTGCGTGCCCTGCGCCGACAGCGCGGCACCACGCTGGCCCAGCTCAGCGAGACCACCGGCATCTCGCTCTCCACGCTCTCGCGGCTGGAGTCCGGGCAGCGCAGGCCGACGCTGGAACTACTGCTCCCGCTGGCCAAGGCGCACCGAGTGGCCCTGGACGAGCTGGTCGGCGCGCCGGAGACCGGCGACCCCCGGATCCGTCCGCGCCCCTTCGTCCGGCACGGCCACACCTACGTGCCGCTGACCCGCAACTTCGGCGGGGTGCACGCCTACAAGCAGATTCTCCGGCCCGTCGAGGGTCCGCAGCCGGTACCCGAGTTGAAGGTGCACGAGGGCTACGAGTGGCTGTACGTGCTGTCCGGCCGAATCCGGCTGCTGCTCGGCGAACACGACCTCGTGCTCGAACCCGGAGAGGCCGCCGAGTTCGACACGCGCACGCCGCACGCCTTCTGCAACGCCGGTCCGCAGCCTGCCGAGTTCCTCAGTCTCTTCGGCCCCCAGGGCGAGCGGATCCACATCCGAGCCCGGCCCACCACTCCTCCGGAAGGACGTCCATGAGCACCACCGGCGCACGCCCCGAACGCCCCGAACGGGCCGTTCCCCAGCCCAATGCCGTCGTCGGCGTCGGCCTCGTCGTCATCGGCCGGGACGGCCGGGTGCTGCTCGGCCAGGCCCACGACGGGCGCTGGGAGCTGCCCGGCGGCAAGGTCGACCCCGGAGAGGGCTTCGAGCAGGCCGCCGCCCGGGAGCTCGCCGAGGAGACGGACCTGAGGGTGGACCCCGAAGGGGTAAGCGTCCTGTCCGTCCAGATCGACGCGAAGTCCGGTCTGACCCGGCTGACGGCGGCCGCCGTCACCCGCACGGCGCAGGGCGTTCCGGCCGTCACCGAGCCCCACAAGATCGCCCGCTGGGAGTGGTTCGCGCCCGCCGAGATCCCTCCGGCGCTGTACGCGCCCTCGGCGGCGGTGCTCCGCGCCTGGCGCCCGGACCTCACGGAACTGCCGCACGTCCCCTCGTACGACTATCCGACGGCGGTCCGTGGTCCGGGCATCTGAGGGCGCCGACGGCCGCGGGGCCCCTCACTCCGGAGCCCCGCCCGGCCGGCGTGATCCATGGGATCCGCCAGAGCCTGTCCGACCAATGATCACCGAGCGGTGATGTGACGCTCGGTTCCATTGCCTTGCCGTTCCGACACCGGCCGGCGATCCTGGGCCGGTGCCAGGGCAGCGAAAGAGGAAACGGCGACAAGCGGCTGAGAGGCAACGGCTTGCTGCTCGCACCGCGCCGGACGCGGGGCAGTGGGAACTGATCTTCGAATCGCAGGACGAGGCGGGGTTGCGCGCACACCTGCGCCGTCTTCGGGAGTCGGGCATCGACGAGTCGATGATCCGGATCGACGTGCTCTGCGGCCGGCTGGTGCAGCCGACCACCTATCGGCTGAGCCAGTTCGTGGCGGACCCCGTGTGTGATGCCGACCACGAGCACTCCGATCATTGATGTCGTGGCAGGTCGCGGTGAGTTGACGGACGCGGCGCGGGAGCGGATCGAGCCGCTCGCTACCGCGCCGGAGTCGTCCTGGCCTCGCTGGTCCTCTGGCTCCGCGAACCAGGCGGTTGATCAGTTGTCAGACAGGGCCTGGTGCCGCACGACCATCTTCGGGGCGAAGTTCCCCTCGCCCAGGTCCTCGGCCAGCAGCCGCTTCGCGATCGCGTCCGCCGCGACCCGCAGTTCGGCACTGCGCGGTCGGCCCCGGTCCTTCTCCAACTGATCGCCGAGCCACGTGGCCCATGCTTCCGAGATGACGTCGGCCTCCCGGCGGCCGGCCGGTGTGAGGCTGAAGAAGGCGGCTTCGCGGCTGAGGAAGCCCTCCTGCACCATCCGTTCGAACGTCGGGAGCAGCACCTCCGGGGGCAGCGAACGCCGCCCGGCGATCAGGCCGATGCTGGCGTAGCCGATCGTCCGGGTCATCAGTTCCACCTGCATCACCGCCCACACGCCGGCGATGTCCAGCCGGGTGTCGGAGGATTCGACGATCGCCCGCGCCGTGTCCGAGCCCATGTTCCGCACGATTTTGCCGACCGCCAGCTCCAGCAGCTTGGCCGAGTCGCCCGAGGCCGTGGCGGGCGAGCCGAAGCCGTCGCCCATGTCCGTGGACCCGGCGCGGGCGGTGTCGCGCAGCTTGACCTGCTTGAGGAAGAGCGCCACGACGAACCCGAACACCGCCACCGGCACGGTCCAGAGGAACACGGTGTGCAGGGCTTCCGCGTAGGCCTCGATGACCGGAGTCGCCGCGGCCGGATCGAGCTGGTGCACCCCCTGCGGGGTCGAGACGGCCCGGGCCAGCTCCGCCGGATCGTTCCCGGTCGCCCGAACCGCGTCCGCGACCGCCTCCTCCAGGGCGGGGCCCAGGTGGTTGGCGTAGATCGTTCCGAAGACCGCCGTCCCGAAGGCGCTGCCGAGCGTACGGAAGAAGGTGACCCCCGAGGTGGCCGTGCCGAGGTCGGCGTAGTCGACGGTGTTCTGCACGGCGATCGTCAACACCTGCATGGACAGGCCGATGCCGACGCCGAGGACGAACATGTAGAGCGACTCCAGCAGGGTGTCGGTCCCCGGATGCATCCGCGACAGCAGGTACAGGCCGACGCCCATGACGGCGTTGCCGACGATCGGGAAGATCCGGTACTGGCCGGTCTTGCTGACGACGTTGCCGCTGAAGACCGAGGCGAGCAGCAGCCCGAAGACCATGGGCAGGGTCCGCACGCCCGAGATCGTGGCCGAGTCCCCGTCGACGTACTGCAGGTAGGTCGGGAGGAATGTCATCGCGCCGAGCATCGCGAAGCCGACGACGAAGCTCAGCACGGAGCACACGGCGAAGACCGGGTTGCGGAAGAGCCGCATCGGGATGGTCGGCTCGGCGGCGCGCGTCTCGGCCAGGCAGAACAGCGCCAGGGCGACCGCGCCGCCGGCGAACAGGCCGATGATGACGGGCGAGGTCCAGGGGTACTCGTTGCCGCCCCAGCTGGTGGCCAGGATCAGTGCGCTGGCGCCGATCGCCACCAGGGCGATGCCGAGGTAGTCGATGACCGGCCTGCCCGAGGCACGTACCGCCGGAATCGTTCTGGCGGCCGCGATGACCACCATGATGGCGATCGGGACGTTGACGTAGAAGCACCACCGCCAGGTCAGCTGGTCGGTGAAGAAGCCGCCGAGCAGCGGCCCGATCACGGTGGCGACGCCGAAGACGGCGCCGATCGCGCCCTGGTACTTGCCGCGTTCGCGCAGGGGTACGACATCGGCGATCAGTGCCATCGCGGTGACCATCAGGCCTCCGGCGCCGACCCCCTGGACCCCGCGCCACACGATCAGGAACGTCATGTTGCTGGACAGGCCGCACAGGAAGGAGCCGCTGATGAAGACGATGGCAGAGACCTGGAAGATCAGCTTCCGGCCGAAGAGGTCGCCGAACTTGCCCACGAGGACCGTCGCCACGGTCTCGGCGAGCAGGTAGGAGGTCACCACCCACGACATGTGGTCCCCGCCGCCCAGGTCCCCCACGATCGTGGGCAGGGCGGTTCCGACGATCGTCTGGTCGAGAGCCGCCAGCAGCACGCCCAGCATGATCGTGCCGAAGACGACGTTGCGCCGCCGCCGGTCGAGCACGGGGGGCGCCGCGGACGCGGCGGGGGCAGTGGTCACATCTCGCACTCTCACAGCCCGCCCACCGCGCCGCATGCGGCACTGGGCCGTCGGAGGGAAGCCCGCACGGCCCGACGCACTCCCGGCCCCGGGCCGGGCGCGGCAGGTCAGCGCAGGTGGGCCAGGCCCGGATGGGCCGCCGCGTAGCCGTCCAACAGCCGCCGGGCCACCGCCACGGAGTCGACCAGGGGATGGAGCGCGAAGGCCTTCACGGCGTCCGCCCGGGCACCGCTCGCCGCCGCCGCCAGGATCTCCCGCTCCGCCGCCTTGACCGCCGTCACCAGCCCGACCGCGTGCAGCGGCAGCTGCTCGACGCCCAGGGGGTGGGCTCCGTTCGCGTCGACCAGGCAGGGCACCTCGATGACCGCCCCGGCGTCCAGGACGGAGAGCGTCGAGCCGTTGCGAACGTTGAGGATCAGCGTGGCCCGCTCGTCCCGGGCGATGGCCCGCATCAGCGCGAGGGCGACCTTCTCGTAGCCCCCGGACTCCAGGTCGCTCTCGTCGCGCTCGCCCGCCCCGGCCGCCTCGCGGTTCTCGGCCATGTAGGTGGCCTCGCGTTCGGCCCGGGTCCGCTCCCAGGCGGCCAGGGCCGCTCCGGCCGGCAGCCCGGCCCGGCCCGCCTCGGTGTAGAAGCCGCGCTGCTGGTCGCGCAGGAAGGCCCCGCGGGTCTGCCGCGCCTCCCGGTACGCCCGTACGGTGTCACGGTTGAAGTAGTAATAGTGCAGGTACTCGTTGGGAATCGCGCCGAGCGAGCGCAGCCACTCGGCGCCGAAGAGGCGGCCTTCCTCGAAGGACTCAAGCGCCTCGGTGTCGGCCAGCAGCCTGGGCAGTTCGTCACGGCCGCCGATGCGCAGCCCGCGGACCCAGCCCAGGTGGTTGAGGCCGACGTAGTCGATCCAGGCGTCCTGCGGCCGGGCCCCCAGCAGCCGGGCGATGCGCCGTCCGAGGCCCACGGGCGAGTCGCAGATGCCGATCACCCGCTCGCCGAGCTCCTCGGCCATGGCCTCGGTGACCAGGCCCGCCGGGTTGGTGAAGTTGATGACCCATGCCTCGGGCGCCGAGCGGGCGATCCTGCGGGCGATCTCCCGGACCACCGGAACGGTCCTCAGTCCGTACGCGACACCGCCCGCACCCACCGTCTCCTGGCCGAGGACGCCTTCGGCCAGGGCGACGCGCTCGTCCGCGGCACGCCCTTCGAGACCGCCGACGCGGATGGCGGAGAAGACGAAGTCGGCCCCGCGCAGGGCCTCGTCGAGGTCCCGGGTGGCCGTGACGGCCGGGGCGTCGGGCACCGCGGCGGCAGCGGCCAGGTCTTCGAGGACGCGCGCCACGGCGGCGAGCCGTGCGGGGTCCTCGTCGTACAGCGTCACATGGGACACCCGCCCCTCGGCGTGGTCCCCGAGCAGCGCCCCGTAGACCAGCGGTACCCGGAAGCCGCCTCCGCCGAGGATCGTCAGCCGCACGTCCCTACCGCCCTTCACCAGTGCAGATGCCGCTACGGCCGCCGGTCCGGATGCCGGTGCGGGGTGCCGTACAGCTGACGGCACCCGTAAGCCGTACCACCCTCAGGGCTCCCGCCACCGCCTGTGCCACGATCGATGACACGATCGGTGGCGCGATCGGTGGCGCGGGCCCTTGGGCGGGCACCGGCGCGCACCAGTCTGCCTCCGTCGGTCACTCCACCGGTGACGGCACGGCGCGCAGCCTGGCGCCCTGCGGGCGCGGGACGGCCGCGCCCCCCTGCACGGGGCCCACCGGCACCCCCTGCGGCCCGGACAGGATCAGGGTGATCCTGGTGAAGCCCATCTCGTCGAGCATGCGGCTGGTCTCGGCCACCATTCGGCAGCGCACCAGGCCCCATCGGGGATCGGGGTGACGCACGGTGCGCACCGCCCCGTCCTGCTCGGCGGCCTCCGGCCCGCGCTTGCTCAGCCAGTGGGGGACGCCGTAGCGGTAGGCCGCTTCCATGAACGGATCACGCGCCACCTCCTGGCGGATGCTGCACAGCCCCTCGTCCTCCGGGGCTTCGGCCAGTGCCGCCGCGAACTGTGCGAGCAGCGGTACGCACCAGGCGGGTTCGTGGTCCTCCAGCACGGCCGCGGCGTCCGGGTGGAACAGCACGAAGCGCAGGAAGTTGTCGTCCGGCAGTGCGGTCGGGTGCGGCCGTACGGACTGGAAGAGGTGGTCGAAGGCCGAATTGGTGAGGGCGACGTCCCACCGGTGGTCCACGAGGAAGCTCGGGTAGGGCACGGCTTCCATCAACGCCGCATAGTCGCACAGGTAGTCGCGCTGCGCGGGGTCCTCGGGGAGCCGGTTCTCGTCGGAGGCGCGCCACGTGGGCGGCGGGTCTCGGTCGACCATGACGCGGAAGAGCCAGAAGCACTGGCGCTCGCTCATCTCCAGTGCTTCGGCCAGTGCAAGGAGCTTGCGGTCCGTCCACTCCTTGACCAGGCCGCGTTCCCAGTTACCGTACGCGCGCACGCTGATGCGGAGCCGGGCGGCAAGGTCCTCCTGGCTCAGCCCAAGCTCTTCACGACGCTGGCGCAAAATCTCCTTGCGTCGCTCCGACCGCACGGCGCCGCGTGCGGACTCCTCGCCGGCCAGGCGTTCTTCACCGGCTCGGGCGAGGCCATCGGACGGGCCCACCGCTGCGAGATGTGGCACTGAGAGCTCCCCCTCCTCCGGTCTGGATCTTCATTTCCGTGTGGCGATCCTGCTACCGACTTCATTCGAGTGTCAACTATTGTGGCAATTCCAGCCTCTTGACAGCTCATTCCCGCCACAGCTGTGGCACGTTCTAGCCCTTCGGGTCGAGAGCGGCTAGATTCCAGAAGCCGACCATGTGCCGTACCGACTTCGCGCGATCTAGGAGAACCACTGGTGACAGACGGCTTCCCGGCTCCCGTCGCGGTGGCCGACGCACCCCTGGCCGCGACCATCGCCCGCGTGGCCGAACTCGCGGGCAAGATGGGCCGCGACCTCAGCCAGGTCTTCGACCTGCGACGCCTCTCGGAGGCTTCGGGCGTACCCACGGATGTGGTGAAGACCCTGCTCGACGGCAGGCCGGCCGGCGAACCCGACCTCCAGGCCCGCTTCCTCCAGCGTCTCGACCTGCTCCGGCGCACCCGCGTCAAGCCCAACGGCCGCCGCTACACGCAGCAGGAGATCGCCGACGGCGCCGGGATGTCGCGGCAGCAGGCGGGCGCCCTCATCAACGGCGACCGCCGCCCCACCATGGAGCACTGCGACGCGATCCAGCGCTTCTTCGGGGTGCACGCCGGGTTCCTCACGGCCCACGACGCCGACGCCCTCACCGACGCGCTCCAGCGGACCGAACAGCAGTTGCTCCAGGACTACGCGGGGCGCGCGCGGGAAACCGTACCGGCCGGAGCCGCTTCGGCGGGCGATCCGCTGGCAAGACTCCTGCAGAACCACGGCGTACGGGGGATCGCCTGGCGCGCCGCCCAACTGCCCAGCGACAAGCATCGGGACAAGGTGACCGAATGGCTGGACATGCTCCTCGAAAGCGTCAAACCGAACGAATCCTGACCCAGTCGAAAGTCTGGGTCTGATCCTTGAGTCCTGATCCGGATCCGCGCCGACGGGGAGAACGGTGAGCATAGGCAGAGAGCAGCGGCGGTTGTGCGGGGAGCTGGTGGCCGGCATCCGGCTGACCGCCCCCGTGGAGCCCGTGGACCTCTACGCTGCCCTCTGTGAGGGCATGAGCAGACACCGCGGCCGCCGGGTCGACTTCCGGATGGCTTCGTTCCCGCCCCGGACGGCCAGCGGTCTATGGCTCGACATGGCGGACCGCGATCTCGTGGTCATCGAGGAACGCACCGCCCCCGACCACCAACTGGTCATCCTGGGACACGAGCTGTGGCACATGAAGGCCGGCCACTGCAGCCACCATGTCGACGGAGCCGCCGTCGCCGCCCGGCTGTTGTCCGACGAGGCCGACATCGGCGAGACGGTCCGCAGGGTCGCCGCGCGTACGCGCGCCGACGTCCAGGAGGAGACCGAGGCCGAGACCTTCGGTTTACTGCTGGGCAGCCGCTGCAGGAACTGGCTCGTCGGGTCGGCGGGCCACCGGACTCCCGCCAAGCGCGACGACCTGGCGGGCCGGATCGAGGCCTCTCTGGGATACCGGGGACTGAGGAACGACCGTTGACCGGTGAGGACTACTACATACCGGCAGCAGCGATGGCGATCTCACTCGCCTTCAAGCTGCCGGCCCTGCGGCACAACTGGCGCGACCCGCTCCTGCGCTCGGTCGTCGCCCTACTGGCCCTGGCCGGGGCCGTGTTCGCCTTCGCCGCTCCGCCCACCATCGCGGCGGTCAACCGCTGGACCGGGGTGGCCAACTTCTCCGCCCCGCTGGTCTACTGCCTGATCACCGCCTTCAGCGCCTCCTGCCTGGTGCTGATGGTCAACTGGCGGGGCGGGCCTCCCGACCGGACCAGGGCCGTCTCGCGCCGCTGGATCCTCGGCTACAGCATCGTGATCGTGGCCCTGATCGTGTTGTTCTCCCTCGGCGAGACCCCCGCGGAGCGCCTGCGGGACTTCGACACCTACTACGCGAACACGCCCTACGTCGGCCACATGATCGCCCTCTACCTGCTGGCGCACCACGTGGCGGCGGTGGTGATGGTGGTCCTGTGCTGGCGCTGGTCGCTGCAGGTCCGCGGCTGGCTGCGAGTCGGACTGATGATCATCGTCGTCGGCTACATCTTCAACCTCGGCTACGACGCCACGAAGATGACGGCCGTGGTCGCCCGCTGGCTCGGCAACGACCTGGACGGCCTGAGCACCTACGTGGCCCCGCCGCTCGCCTCGCTGGGCGCGCTGATCAGCGCGATGGGCTTCGTGGTCCCGCTGGTCTGCCAGCGACTCTCGGACCACTGGCAGACCTGGGCCACCTACCGGCGACTCGGCGCACTGTGGCAGGAGGTGCAGATCTCCGCCCCCGCCGGAACGCCCTCCGTGCAGATGGCCTGGTGGTCCGCGGCGGAACTGCGCGTGATCCAAAGGGAGTCCGACATCCACGACGGGTTCCTGCACCTCGGCCCCTACTTCGACAAGGGGCTGCGCGACGACGCCTATGGCAGCGCCCTCGCCGGGGGAGCCGACGAGGAGACCGCCCGGGCCGTCGGCGACGCCGCCATGGTCGCGGCCGCGGTACGGGCCCGCGCCGCGGACCCCGAGGGGCAGATCCTCGGCGAGGACGAGGAGACCCTGCCCGACGCTTCCGACGGACCCCGCGACCTGCTGCGAATCTCCGACGCCCTGCGGCGCTCGCCGGTCGTGCAGGCGGTCCGGCGGCAGGTGGCCGTCTGACCGCTGCCGGGCCTCTGACCGCTACCGACCGGTCGGGCGGTGGTGCGGCCACCCTCCCGGCCACCCTCCCGGCCACCGCCCCGCTCAGCGGGCCGCGGCCACCGCCGTCCTCGGGAACAGCTCCTGGAACGGCCCCGCCGAGTCGATCCCCTCCCGTCCGTACGGCGCGTCGAAGCTCCACACCATGAACAGCAGAAACACGATCAGCGCACTGAACAGGCCCGCCAGCAGCAGCTCGCGCCCGGAACGCCGGATCTGCAGAGTGAAGATCAGGCCGACGGTGACCACGCCGCCGACCAGCAGCCCGAACCACACCACACCCGGCAGCGTCGACTCGGAGTTCTGCGTCCGCGAGTGGCGGGCCTCGTCGGCGGCCGCGATGTGGTCCAGCAGCGGCTGGTAGGCCTGGGCCTGCAACTCGGTGGCCGGACTCTGGTGGGTGACGGAGGTACGGAGCTTGCCGAGCAGCTCGCCGCCCTCGGCGGACGCGCTCTCGCCCGCGGTCAGCAGCGGCCAGTCCACGGCGACGGTGTGGGCGACGTACGCGTCCACCTCCCCCCGGATCCGGTCGCGGACCGCGGCCGGGTAGACATCGGTGCGCTGGGTGACCTCGTACAGCGCCTGCGCCTCCCGGCGCACGCTGTCCTCGGCGGCGCCGCGCGCCTCCCATACGCCGGCGATGGCCAGGCCGAGCACGATCGCGTACACCACGCCCACCATCATCGTCATGTACTCGATGACGTCGGGGGTTTCGCTGGTGTCCTCGTCGGCGGCGGCCCGGCGGTGCCGGATCGCCGTGAAGGCGAGGACGAGGGCGCAGACGAGCACCATGGCGATGGCCAGGACCAGCCATTCGGACACGTGGATTCTCCCGGTGTGGATCGGTGGACGGATCGGGGGGCGGGCTGCGGAGTCAGCCGCGGCCCTTGGAGCGCGGGCGCAGGGCGGCGGCCGCGAGCACGGCGGGGGTCGTCACCACGACCATCAACGTCACGGTGGACATCCCGCCCGGAGTGCGACGCTCCAGGGCGACCGCACGGTACGGACGCACGTGGAAGGCACTCACCCGCGCGGCGGCAGCCCGGGGCCGCGGCGGAGCCGGCGCCCCGGCCGGGACCGGCCCGCGCTCCTCCGGGACACGGGGTGCGGGCGGCGGCGCAGCAGGCGGCCCGGCGGCCTCCACGGCGGCCGGCGGATCCGCGGGCACGGGCGGCGGCGCCGTCGACCGCTCCGGCTCGGGGAGCCGCCCGGGGTGGCGCACCGTCGGCCCGCCGAGGCCGGGCACGGCGACCCGCACCCCAGGCCCGGCGGACGGCGGGGCGACGGGGCGCCCGGGCCGACCGCCGGGCACGCACAGGTCGACGCGCGCCCCGCGGCCGTGGCCGTCGCCCGCGACCGCCACGTGGCCGTGGAGCGGACAGAGCGCCGCCACCAGACCCGCACCGGCGAAGTACTGCCAAGCGGTCACCGCGCGTCCTCCCTGTTCCGCAGCAGACATGAGGGTTACGTCTGAAGAAACGATCACGTCCCTGCTTCGACACGCGGCGGACCGGTGGAGATCGAAGCCGCCGGCACCGGACGTCCGCGGGCCGGGTAGCGGTCCCCTGCCCCGTCGGAAACCGGGCGCCGGGCCCGGTTACGGAAGGACGCCCGGGTACGCCGGAGGGGCGCGACCCTGTGGTCGCGCCCCTCCGTTCGGTTCGGACGGCTTCCGGCCGCCCCTGCGTCAGCCCGCCTCAGTGCCGCCGAATCGCTCGCGGTAGGACTCCAGGTCCTCCTCGGTGATCCGGGCGAAGAGCACCGGCGGCACGGTGAACGGGGTGCCCGCCGGGACCGCGTCCAGGGCCTTGGCCTGCTCCGGGGTCACCCACGTCGCGGTGTCGTCCGCGAGCGCGAACGCCGAGCGCATGGCGCGCGCCGAGGCCGGGATGAACGGCTCGGAGACCACCGAGTACAGGTGGATGAGGTTCATCGCGGTGCGCAGGGTGAGCGCCGCGGCGTCGAGGTCGGTCTTGACCTCCAGCCAAGGGGCCTTCTCGTCGAGGTAGGCGTTGCCGGCGGACCACAGGGCGCGCAGCGCGGCGGCGGCCTTGCGGTACTGGAGGGTCTCCATGTGGCCCTCGTACTCGGCCAGGAGCTCGGCGATCTGCTCGCCCAGCTTCGCCTCGGCCTCGCCCGCGGGGCTGCCGGCCGGGACCTCGTCGCCGAACTTCTTGCGGGAGAAGGTCAGCACGCGGTTGACGAAGTTGCCGAGGGTGCCGCCGAGGTCCTTGTTGACCGTGGCCGCGAAGTGCTCCCAGGTGAAGGACGAGTCGTCCGACTCGGGCGCGTTGGCGATCAGGAAGTAGCGCCAGAAGTCGGCCGGGAGGATCTCCAGCGCCTGGTCGGTGAAGACGCCGCGCTTCTGCGAGGTGGAGAACTTGCCGCCGTAGTACGTCAGCCAGTTGAAGGCCTTGACGTAGTCGACCTTCTTCCAGGGCTCGCGGGTGCCCAGCTCCGTGGCGGGGAACATGACCGTGTGGAACGGGACGTTGTCCTTCGCCATGAACTGGGTGTAGCGGACGTCGTCGGCCTCGTACCACCAGGCCCTGTAGTCGCGGTTGGCCGGGTCGGCGTCGGCCCACTCCTTGGTGGAGGCGATGTACTCGATCGGGGCGTCGAACCAGACGTAGAAGACCTTGCCCTCGGCCGCCAGGTCGGGCCAGGTGTCGGCCGGTACCGGGACTCCCCAGTCGAGGTCACGGGTGATGGCCCGGTCGTGCAGGCCCTCGGTCAGCCACTTGCGGGCGATCGAGGAGGCCAGCTGCGGCCACTCCTCTTCGTGCTCGGCGACCCAGGCCTCGACCTCGTGCTGGAGCTTGGACTGCAGGAGGAAGAGGTGCTTGGTCTCGCGGACCTCCAGCTCGGTGGATCCGGAGATGGCCGAGCGCGGCTCGATCAGGTCCGTCGGGTCCAGCACCCGGGTGCAGTTCTCGCACTGGTCGCCGCGTGCCTTGTCGTAGCCACAGTGCGGGCAGGTGCCCTCGACGTAGCGGTCCGGCAGGAAGCGGCCGTCGGCGGGCGAGTAGACCTGCCGGATCGCGCGCTCCTCGATGAAGCCGTTCTCCTGGAGCTTGCGCGCGAAGTGCTGGGTGATCTCGGCGTTCTGCGGCGAGGAGCTGCGGCCGAAGTAGTCGAAGGACAGCTCGAAGCCGTCGTAGACCGCCTTCTGGGCGTCGTGGGCCTGGGCGCAGAACTCGGCGACCGGGAGGCCGTTCTCCTTGGCGGCGAGCTCGGCGGGGGTGCCGTGCTCGTCGGTGGCGCAGATGTAGAGGACGTCGTGGCCGCGCTGGCGGAGGTACCGGGAGTACACATCCGCGGGAAGCATCGACCCGACCATGTTGCCCAGGTGCTTGATCCCGTTGATGTAGGGAAGCGCGCTGGTGATCAGGTGTCGAGCCATCCTCGGATGCTCCATTTCCTCTGTGCGGTGCGACGTGGCGTCACGGACTGTGAGTGCGGTCATCGTATCGAACCGCCGAAACGCCACGCGCCGCGTTTTCCGGGTGGACGCAAAGCAAAAGCGAGGACTGTGACCTCTCCGTCACGGCCCTCGCGATCGGGCCCATGGTACAGCGGGACGGTGGCGCGCCTGACCGGAGGACCGATCGGTGATACGGCGGCACCGGCAGGCGGCATATGCATTCGTGCTGGCTGGAGCCTCGTGCGATCGACAACGATCACGGTTCGATCATCTGCGACGCATTGCTTCCCAGGTTTCTTCTCCGCGCCCCCCGAGTGCGCCCGTGCTGCTTTCCTGTTCTGCGCACCAGGGGATGAGGTGAAGCGGTGAGCGATGGCGGACCGGAGGAGCCCGGTGGGGCGGTGGGACTGCCGAGCCGGCGTCGGCGGCCGACGCCCATGAGCCAGTGGGACCCGACGGCCCGCCTGTCGTACTGGGCCTTCCACGCCAACCGGCGCCCCGCGTACATGCGCTTCGCGTACCTTCAGCTGGGCTCGGACGAGGCGGCCGAGGCGGCGGTGGACGCCACCTTCGACTCGATCATGGGCGACTGGCTCCGGATGCTCCACATGGACCGCCTGGACGCCTACGCGTGGACCGTCCTCAAGCACTGCCTGGTCGACCGCCAGCACCTACCCCGCCCCCGGCAGCAGGAGCCGGAGCCGATGGACATCAGCGCCTTCGAGGCGGCTCTGAAGGAGGCGCACGCCGACCAGTACGAGGTGCTGACCGACACCATCCGCTTCTACTCCGCCGTCTCCCGGCTCGCCGAGCGCCAGCGCGACGCCGTACTCCTGCGCTACGGCCTCCAGTGCACCCCCGGTGAGGCGGCCTCCGTGATGGGCGTCGACGAGGCCACGGTCCGCTCCCACCTCGGCCAGGCCCACCGCCGCCTCGCCCGGCTGCTCGACGTCTCCGCCGACCCGGCGGAACCGACCGAATCGGCCGAGCCATGAGGCGCCGGGACCGGCCGGACGGCGACCCGGCGCCCCGCTCGCTGGCCGAGTTCCTCGCCCGGGCGGGCGTCCGCGACCGCTATCGCCACTACGACCTCGGCGCGGCCGAGGCCCGGCTGCTGCGCGCCACACCCCACCCGGCCGTCCCGCACCGTGCCCGGCGCCGGTCGGCCCACGGCTGGAGCGACCCGGTCCGGGACCGCCCGCTCGACGCCGAGCGGGCCCGGCGCGACCTCAAGGCGATCTGCCTGGACTCCGTGTGCGCCCCGGACGCCGGCGCGCACCTGGACTCCTTCGGCGGCACACGCACCGACCTGGCCGGCGCCTTCGTCTTCGGCTGCCTGCTGTACCTCGCCGGAATGCGCGAAGGCGCCCGTTTCTGGTGGCAGTTCGCCGCGGCCTCCGGCAGCGCGCGGGCCGCCGCGGCCGCCTACTGCCTCTTCCTCGACCATTCCCGGCGCGGGGAGCACCACGACGCCCGGCACTGGGCGCGCGAGCTGGGCCGCCGCGGCTTCCGACCGGGCGGCCGGCGGGACCTGCGCGAGATCCGGCTGTGCGCGCAGGCCGCCGTCCTGCGCTACGTCTACCAGTTGGAGGACCCCGACCTCGGGCCGGTGCCACTGCCGAGGGCCGGGCTGTCGGGGGTGCTGAGTGCGTTCCTCCCGCCGCCCGTCACGGTCGCCGCACCGGTGGCGGCGGCCCGGCCGGCCGCCGGGCCGCTGCGCCACCCCGCGCTGACGGCTGCGGCCCGCAGGACCGTCGTCCAGGGCGGCACCACCGAGGCACTCGCGGAGGCCCGGCGCGCGCTGGCCGTCGTACGCGTCCTGGAGCGCCGTCCGCTCGGGGTGCAGTTCGGCCAACTGGCACGGGAGTCGGGCCTCGCGGAGGCGGAACTGCGCCCGGTCCTGGCGATGCTGTGCGAGGAGGAGTACGCGGACCGGCCGGGGGTGGGGGTGTACGGGCGCGGCCCGGCCCTGGACCGGCTCGCCGCCCCCGACGGCCACGGCCTGGCCGGGCAGCTCCAGCGCACCCTGGCCCTGGCCCGGGACAGCGCGGGCGCCGCGGTGTACCTCAGCCGGTACGCGGCGGGCGAGGTGCACATCACGCAGATGGCGGCCGGACCGGCGACGCCGCCGGTACGCGAGTGGGTCGACTTCCGGGACGCCGCGCACGCCAGCGCGGTCGGCAAGTGCCTGCTGACGCAACTCGACCACGACCGCCGCGCCGACCACGTGGCCCGGCACCGGCCCGCCCGGCTCACTCCGCAGACCATCACCGACAGCCGGGCGCTGTTCACGGCGCTCGACGCGGTGGCTCCGGGCGCGCCGGTCTTCGACCTGCTTGAGTACGCGCCGGGGGTCGTCTGCTCGGCCGTACCCATCGCCACGGGGGGAGCCGCGGGAAGCCTCGCGCTGTCGCTGCCCGCGGCGCACGCCCACCGGCTGCGCCCGGCCACCGAAGCGCTGCGGCGCAAGGCCGTACCGGTCCTCCTCGCCCTGCTCCTGACCGGTGCGATCCCCCCGGACGCCGCGGCCTCCCCCGACGTCGAACCGGGCCCCGCGGCCGGCCGACGCGACACGCGGCCGATGCGGGCGCCCGTCACCCCGGAGACCCTGCGCCAGCTGCGGCTGCTCTTCCGTACCCCGCTCGCCGAGGCCGCGGCGGCGGCGCGGGGCCCGCACCTGGTCAGTGACACCACGGCGGCGGCCGCCTACCTCTTCGAGGCCGCCCCGGACGGCTCCGCCCCGTGCCTGTCCCTCCCCCACACCTTCACGTCGGTGACCCCGGGCAGCCTGATCCGCCCGACGGGCCTGGTGGTTCTGGGTACATGAGCCGGCACCTCACCCGGCCGGCCGCGCCGCCGCCCGGAAACGCAAAAAACCCCAGGTGAACTGGGGTTCCTGCTGGTGTCCGAGGGGGGACTTGAACCCCCACGCCCGATAAAGGGCACTAGCACCTCAAGCTAGCGCGTCTGCCATTCCGCCACCCGGACCGGTGGTCGGCCCCGGTTTCCCGCGGCGACAGGGACAACAATAGCAAAGGATCGGCGGGACTCCGACCACTTATCGGGGCGGCCGCGGTCCGCCACGCCGGGCTGACCTGCGGGCATGCCCGGGAGGGGCGTGCGGGACGGAGCGTCTCGCGGCGGTCGCCGGACGGACCGTCCGGCGCATGCTGCCGATGCCGCCCATGGGATCGCTCCGCCCCGGTGCGCGGGATTCGTGCCGTCGCGCTCGTCCTCGACCGCCTGCCTGGCGTCCTCGACGCCGGCCGCGGCGCCGCTCGCCGCGGCCGGCGTCGGGGTG
>NZ_JBHYMC010000079.1:0-29571 GCF_042742535.1 Streptomyces sp. NPDC058880 | reverse complement strand
GGCCTGTCCCGTCGATCACGACGGGACAGGCCTCGGCGCGTCCACGGGGGCGGATCCCTGCCGGCCCGAAGGACAACCGGCGGTCCCTGACGATGCTGTGGACGAGGATGAGGATCGCCACCGCCATCGCGGCCACATGCGGCCGCACCGGGGCGTCCGCGATACGCGCGCTTACCGTCATGCTCACATCAGTCATGTACCGCGCCTGCCCGCAAGATTCACTCACACCTCGCCCCAACCCCCTCGTAAAGAAGGCCGTTTGCTGTCAGGATCGGCCCTTCGTGTCCGGAACGCACCACCGTTGGGGAGAGGACGTACACCGCATGCCTGCCGGTCCGTCGCCGTTTGTGCCGCCCGCACAGCCCACGCAGCCCGCACCCCCGGCTCCGCCGACTCCCACGGGTCCGCCCGCGAAGGGCACCCGGCCGGCCACCGCCGTGCTGACCGTCTCCGCCGTCCTGGTGGGCCTGATGGCAGGCCTGTTCTTCGCCTTCGACGTCTCCGTGATGCCCGGGCTCGCGGCCGGGGACGAGCAGACGTACGTCGTGGCGATGCGCGCCTTCAACAAGGCGATCGACGGCAACCCGCTCTTCGGAACCGTTTTCCTGCTGGCGCTGGTGGCCGCCGTGCTGTCGGCGGTCCTGGAGTTCCGCGGCGGGCGGCGGGCCGTGGCGCTCTGGGTGGGTGCGGCCGCCGCGGCCTACCTCGTCGTCCTGCTGATCACCTTCGCCGTGAACATCCCCCTCAACAACGAGCTCGCCGGCGCGGGCGACGTCGCCGGGATGAAGGACTTCGGGATCGTCGAGCGGTTCAGGACGACCTGGGTGACCACCAACATCATCCGCACACTTCTGTGCACCACCGCGCTGGCCGCACTCGCCCGTGCCCTGCTCCTCCACGGCCGCGCCACCCGGTGAACGCCCGTCGGCCCGGCCGGCCCCGAGCTCCTCCGTCAGTGGAGGACCAGGGCCCAGGCGAGGCAGCCGAGGGCGATCGTGCACAGCACGGACCGCCACGCGTTGGCGCGTACCCACGGTGATTCGAAGGCCCGCCGGACCGCCGCGGGGTCGCCGATGCCGTCGACCCGGCCGGCCTGTTCCAGGGCGTTGTTCAGCGGAATGTTGACCCTCGCCGTCACGGCCATTGCCGCGAGATACGCGCCGAGCGCGCCGGCCAGCGGCACCAGCGCGTCCCGCCCGCCACCGCCCACGGCGTGGAGGACCACTGCGGCCGCGACGAACACGAGCGCACCGACGTAGCCCAGCAAGAACCAGCCGTTGAGGATCGCCACGTTGACGCGCTGCATGCTCTCGATGAACGTGCGGTCGCCGGCGACCCGCAGACCCGGCATCACGGCCACGGAGAACCCGTAGAAGAGGCCGCTCATCCATCCGACGGTGATCGTCGCGGCGATCATCGTCGCCAGCCGTGCCGTCTCCACGTGAGGCTCCCCCGGATCGAGTATCGGGTCAGGAACTGGTCTTTGAACGGTCAGGTCACGCCGATCATAGGGTGCGGGGGACCGGTCCGGGGGCCGCGTAGGCTGACAGACCGGACCCTCGCTCCACCGCCCGCCCCCCACGTCACCGCCGAACGGAGTCACCTGCCATGCTGACCGCCCTCACCGGTGTCCACGGGGACCGTGCGGACGCCGTCACCGTCGCCGGCCGAACCGCCTCCTACGAGGAACTCCTGGGAGCCGCCCGGCAGGTGGCGGCGGATCTCACCGCATCGGGGGTCCCCGCCTTCGCGGTGACCGCCACGGCCTCCCTGGAAACGGTGGCCGCCGTGGTCGGTGCGCTGCTCGCCGGAGTACCGTGCGTCCCGCTGCCGCCCGACGCCGGTCCGGCCGAGCGCGGCCACATCCTGCGCGACTCCGGGGCCCGCCCCGTCGAGGTCGACTTCGCCCGCCGCTCGGACAGGACCCCCGTACCGGCCCGGGTGCACGCCCCGGAGGATCCCGCGCTGATCCTCTACACCTCGGGCACCACCGGAGCCCCCAAGGGCGTGGTCCTCAGCAGCGCGGCGATCACCGCCGACCTGGACGCGCTCGCCGAGGCCTGGCAGTGGAGCGCGGAGGACACCCTGGTCCACGGGCTCCCGCTGTTCCACGTCCACGGCCTCGTCCTCGGTGTCCTCGGAGCCCTGCGCACCGGCAGCCGCCTCGTGCACACCGGCCGGCCGACCCCGGAGGCGTACGCGGCCGCGGGCGGGAGCCTGTATTTCGGTGTGCCGACCGTGTGGTCCCGGGTGGCCCGTGAGCCCCGGGCCGCCGCCGCCCTGTCGGGGGCGCGGCTCCTGGTGTCGGGCAGTGCGGCGCTGCCCGCGCCGGTCTTCCGGGACATCGAGCGGGTGAGCGGACACCGCATCGTCGAGCGGTACGGGATGACCGAGACGCTGATCACCGTGAGCGGCCGGGCCGGCGGCTGCCTCCACCCGGGCACGGTCGGGACGCCGCTGCCGGGCGTCGCCACCCGCATCGCGGCCGAGGAGGGCGCGGAGATCGGCGAACTCCAGCTGACCGGCCCCACGCTGTTCTCCGGCTACCTGGGCCGGCCCGAGGCGACCGCCGCCGCGTACACCGAGGACGGCTGGTTCCGTACGGGTGACATCGCGGCTGTCGACGAGAAGGACGGCGTCCACCGGATCGTGGGCCGTGCCTCGACCGACATGATCAAGTCGGGCGGGTACCGGATCGGCGCGGGCGAGATCGAGAACGCGCTCCTGGACCATCCCCGGGTCCGTGAGGCGGCCGTGGTCGGGGTCCCCGACACGGACCTCGGACAGCGGATCGTCGCGTTCGTCGTCGCGGAGGGGGTGACGGGAGCCGAGCTCACCGACTTCGTCGCCGCCCACCTGTCCGTCCACAAACGCCCCCGCGAAGTCCGCTTCGTCGAGTCGGTCCCGCGCAACGCCATGGGCAAGCCGCAAAAGCGCCTCCTCCTGGGCGACACCACCACCGAGCACCGCGCCTGATCGCCGCCCGGCGCGAGGCAGCCCCGCCTCAACCGGATCGGCCTTCGTCCAGTTGTGCGTTGACCCGGGCGGCCTGGCGGGTCAGGTGGTCGCGCTCGGCGAGGTTCGGAGCCTTCAGCGCCGCCTCCGCGTACAAACGGGCCGCCGTCGCCGGGTCGCCGTCGCGTTCGTGGAGGTACGCCGCCACCGCAGTGTGGCGGGGCAGCGAAGTGTCCAGCGCCGCGAGGGCCGCCAGGCCGGCCCGCGGCCCGTCTGCCTCGCCCACGGCCACCGCACGGTTGAGGCGCACGACCGGGCTGTCGGTCAGGCGGACGAGCTCGTCGTACCAGCCGACGATCTGCGGCCAGTCCGTCTCCTCGGTGGCGGGCGCGTCCGCATGGAGCGCCGCGATGGCGGCCTGGGCCTGGAACTCGCCCAGCCGGTCGCGCGCCAGCGCCCCCTGCAACACCGCGACACCCTCGGAGATCATCTGCGTGTCCCACCGGTCCCGGTCCTGCTCGGCGAGCGGCACCAGGCTGCCGTCGGGCGCCGTCCGGGCCGCCCGCCGCGCGTGGTGGAGCAGCATGAGCGCGAGCAGTCCGGCCACCTCGGGATGGTCGACCCCGGCCGCGAGCTGCCGGGTGAGCCGGATGGCCTCGGCGGCGAGGTCGACGTCACCCGAGTACCCCTCGTTGAACACCAGGTACAGCACGCGCAGCACGGTGGCGACATCTCCGGGCCGGTCCAGCCGCACGCCGGACACGGTGCGCTTCGCACGGCTGATCCGCTGCGCCATCGTCGCCTCGGGCACCAGGTAGGCCCGGGCGATCTGGCGGGTGGTGAGCCCGCCGACGGCACGCAGGGTGAGCGAGACCGCGGACGACGGCGTCAGCGACGGGTGCGCGCACAGGAAGTACAGTCGGAGCGTGTCGTCCACGGCGGGCGCCGGCCCGGGCTCCGGCTCCCGGTCGACGAGGTCCTCCCGTCGGCGCCGGGAGGCGTCGGCCCGGTTCACGTCGAGGAACCGGCGCCATGCCACGGTGATCAGCCAGCCCCTGGCGTCCCGTGGCGGGTCGTCCGGCCAGACGCGGACCGCCTCGACCAGCGCGTCCTGCACGGCGTCCTCGGCCGCCGCGAAGTCGGCTCCGCGGCGGACGAGGACGGCGAGCACCCCGGGCGTGAGGCTCCGCAGAAGGACCTCGTCCATCCCGCTGTCACTCCGTGATGGTGGGCGGCGCGGACAGGAACGGGCGCACCTCGAGCCACTCGTGGATCGGCTTCCCGCCCGCCCCGGGAGCCGCCGACAGCTCTCCGGCCAGCTCCACGGCGCGCTCGTAGCCGTCGACGTCGATCACCATCCAGCCGGCGATCAGATCCTTGGTCTCGGCGAACGGCCCGTCGGTGACCGGCGGCCGGCCCTCGCCGTCGTACCGCACCCACGTCCCCTCGGGCGCCAGCGCCTGCCCGTCGACGAACTCGCCCGTCTTCTCGAGCCGCGCCGCGAAGTCGTGCATGTACTGCATGTGGTCAGAGATCTCCTGGGGCGTCCACTGGGCCATGGGGACGCCGTTGACCGCGGCGGGAGCGCCCCGGTAGTGCTTGAGCAGCAGGTACTTCGCCATGGTGCATCTCCTCGGTGCTGGTGCGACCCATTCTGGCCGCCTTCACACCGGGGACGGAGCAGGAAACCCCTTCTCGACATCAGGGCCCGGACTTTTTCGGCGGAACCCGCCGGACGGGGCGGGGCGACCGTCGCGCCGACGACAACCGGGCGCTCAGGCGACCACGCGCAGGCGCGTCACACCCGGGTCGAGCGCACCACGTACGTGGCCGTTCGGAGCGGCCGCGGTCCGCTGCAGGAACCGGACGGCCCCGGCGGTGATGACCTCGCCCGGCAGGACGTTGGGGATGCCCGGCGGGTACGCGGCCAGCGTGTCCGCGGAGATCCGGCCGACGGCCTCCTGCGCCGTCACGACGCGGGCGGGGCTCAGGAACGCCTCTCGGGCGGTGAGTCTGGTGGCGCCGGGCTCCGGCAGCCGCGGCATGCCGCCGTGGCCGGCCGGGCCGGTGAGCGGGGCGGGCAGGGAGTGCAGCGCCTCGACGAACCGGTCGGTGTCGGGGGCGGATCCCGCACCGATCACGGCCACGACCGCTGCGCCGGTCGCCACCTCGACCATGATCCGGTGGTCCCGGAAGAGCCGGCGCCGGGCCTCGTGGCCCGTGATGCCCCCGGCGCGGGTGTCGATCGCGATCCGCAGCGGATCTGCGCCGACGATGTCGCGGAAGGCGTGGAACCCGTCGCTCACCACGGTGAACCGGCCCAGCGCGCGGACGGCTCCCCGGACCGCGTCCGCGGCCGTGACGGAGCCGTCCGTCGCGGCGCCGCCGGTGACCAGACTCCGCCGGGCGAGATCCAGCGACGCCGTCAGCAGGGCACTCGCGCTCGTGGACTGCACGAGCCGGAACGCCCGGTCCACGAGGGGTTCGAGCAGGTCCGCGAAGGGCCCCTCCGCCAGATGGAGCATGGCCGACTGCGTCAGACTCCCCGCCAGCTTGTGCGTACTGGAGGTTGCCAGGTCCGCGCCCAGGGAGAGAGCACGCGCGGGGAGTGCGGGATGGAAGCCGAAGTGCGATCCCCACGCCTCGTCGACGATCAGCGGGACGCCCGCGGCATGGGCGGTGTCCGCGATGGCCCGTACGTCGGCGACCGCCCCGAAGTAGCTCGGCGAGACGATGTACACGGCGGCCGCGTCCGGTGTCCGCTCCAGCGCCGCCGCCACGTCCGCGGCAGTCACACCGTGGGCGATGCCCTGCTCGGGGTCGACGGACGGCTGGACGAAGACGGCGTCCATGCCGGACAGCACCAGCCCGTCGATCACGCTGGAGTGCACGCTGCGCTGTACCACGAGCGTGCGCCCGAGGGCGGGGACGACCATCGAGGCGATCTGGTTGCCCTGCGAAGCACCGTTCGTCAGGAACCAGGTACGTCGCGCGCCCCAGGCTTCGGCAGCCAGCCCCAAGGCCCGGTCCAGCGGCGTGTCCGGGCCCAGGTCGATGCCGTCGAGCAGCGGCGGGAAGTCCAGTTCCGTGATGGCCCGGCCGAGGAATCCGGCGAGGCCCGAGTCGGGGGCCGCGGCGTGCCCGGGAACGTTCAGCCGCAGCCAGTCCTGCCCGGCATGGCGCAGCAGGGCCTCGGCGTACGGGGCACTCAGCTGGCCGGCGGCGGCGCCGGCGCGGGAGGGCGGGGGTACGACGGGGACGGGTACGGGGGAGCAGGAGGCATACCGACCGGTGGTTCTCGTGTTCACGCTGCGAGCGTGACAGTCCCCGGCCCATCGAAGAAGGATGGACTTTTCGTTACCCCTCCATAGGATGTCTATATGCTCGACGTCAGGCACCTCCAGGTGCTGCGCTCCATCGCGCAGGAGGGTTCGCTCGCCGCCGCAGGCCGCGCACTGCACTACAGCCAGCCCACGATCACCCACCACCTCTCCGCCCTCGAAGCCCATTTCGACGCCCGCCTCGTCCGGCGCGGCCCCCGCGGAGCCACCCTGACCGAGCTCGGCGAAGCCCTGTTGCCGCACGCCGAGGCCGTGCTCGAACGGCTGCGCCGGGCCGAGCTGGAAGTACGCGGCCTGGCCGAGCGCGGCATGCGCACACTGCACATCGGTACCTTCCCCACTGCAGGAGCCCTGCTGCTCGCCCCGGCAGTCAGGCGCCTCCACCGCCAGGGGGTGCACATCTCGCTCACCGAGGGCGAACTCCCCCTCCTGCTGCGCGGGCTGAGGGCGCGCGAGCTGGATGCGGCCCTCGTGTTCTCGCAGCCCGGCGACCGCCTCGATCTCGACGAGGACTTCGAGGTGCACCCGTTGCTGGCCGACCCGCTCTTCCTGGTCCTGCCGGAGGACCACCCGTGCGCAGCGCTGGAGCGGGTACCCCTCGGCGAGCTGCGAGACACCATGTGGGTCGGCGCGGCCGACCCCCACGACCCCTGCGACCGGGTGCTCGCCTGGGCGTGCGCACAGGAGGGATTCGAACCCCTGCACGCGATGCGTACCGACGACTACGCGGTGGTCCAGGGCCTCGTCGCGGCCGGGACGGGCGTCGCCCTGGTCCCGCGGCTCGCCCTGGGACACCCCCGGCCCGACCTGGTGGTGCGGCCCCTGGCCCACCCCGAGCCAGCCCGTGAGATCAGCGTCGCCCTGCTGCGTTCCACCTCGGCCGCGGCCGCCCGGGAACTGATCGAGGCCCTGCGGGAACAGGCCACTTTGATCACGGAGCGCTGGGCCGCGGCCTGACGCCGTCCCCGTCGACGCCCTCACGGGCCCTGGAGCGGCCGGTCGGCGCCCAGGCCGTCCGCCACACTGCGGGCCGGACCACCTCCTGTCGATCGCAAACCGCACAGCCGGTAAAGCGTCGACCCCTAAGGAGTGAATCGTGCCGGAACCCCGTGACCCTTGGCCGGAACCTTCCATACGTTGGCCGCTCTTCGCTCATCACCACCACTGGGGGGCCGGTGCGCAACCACCGACTCGTAATGACCGCTGCCTTCGTGGCGGCAGGTCTCGGCATCATCCCGGGCACCGCTCAGGCGGCTGATCCCGTACCCGTCGCGGCCGGCGTGGCCGACGCGATCGACAAGGCATCCACGTCCCAGGGTTTCCACAGCCCCGCGGGCCGCACGGTCCGCACCACTCTGCCCGCCTCCACCGGTGCGAAAACCGGGGGGAGCACCTTGGCGAACGCCAGGACCGCCGCGCCGCAGACCGCCGCCGCTTCGACCGAGCAGGCCGCACTCGACGCGAGCGCCAATCCCGCCCTCGCGGTGGACGTCAGCGGCACCAGCTACACCGCGCACGGCATCGAACTCACCACCCTGATCACGAGCGCCGACGTCGCACTGGACGTCGTCATCGACTGGGGCGACGGCAAGACCGACACGGCCACCGCCCAGGGCAACGCCGAACTGCACCACTCGCACACCTACGACAAGTCCGGCGAGTATCAGGTGAAAGTGACGGTGACCGACGGCGCCAACGCCGTCCAGGCCACCAACGGTGGGGCCTTCCTCACCCCCGGCTCCGACTTCACCCCGCACACCCCGACCCGGCTCCTCGACACCCGCGACGGCACAGGCGCGGCCGCGGGCAAGGTTCCCGGGCAGGGCACGGCCCGGGTGAAGATCGCCGGCAACGCCTCCATTCCGGCAGGCGTCACCGCGGTCGCCCTCAACGTCACGGTCACCGAGACCGTCGACAGCGGCTACGTGACCGCGTGGCCGGGAGCCGGTTACGACCGCCCGGACACCTCGAACCTGAACTACACGGCGGGCAGTTCCGTCCCGAACCTGGTGATCGTGCCGGTCGGCGACGACGGATACGTGGAGCTCTTCAACGGCGGCTGGAGCTCGGTGGACCTGATCGCCGACGTCACCGGCTATTTCACCCGGGCCTCGGACAGCGGCTACACCTCGATGACGCCGGCCCGCTTCGTGGACACCCGCGAGGGCATCGGCACGGCCAAGGGCATGCTCGCCGCCCGCAGTGCCTTCACGACCCGGATCGGCGGCCTGCAGGGCGTGCCCGAGAACATCACGGCCGTGGCACTGAACGTCACGGTGACCGAGCCCCAGGGGCCCGGCCACCTGACCGCCTTCTCCGGTACCGGCCAGGCCCCGACGGCGTCGAACGTGAACTTCGTGCCGGGCCAGACGGTGGCCAACGCCGTCATCGTGCCGGTGGCACCGGACGGGACGATCAAGGTCTTCAACGGTGCCTGGTCACCCACCCACGTGGTGGTCGACGTCGTCGGCTACTACAGCAAGGACAGCAAGGCCGCCTTCCTGCCCTTCACCCCGTTCCGGACCCTCGACACCCGGCAGCAGGCCTACGGCTGGCCCGGGGGCCGGTTCCGGGCCCGGGAGTACATCTCCCAGGGGTTCACCCCCGAGTCCGCGACCGCGGCGGGTGTCGAGGCCTACGTACTGAACGCCACGGTCACCGAGACCGCGGGCACCGGGTTCCTCTCGGTGGCGCCGAGCCCCTACGCGCTGCCGGAACCGGGGGAGCCTACCCCGTCGGCCGCGACTCGCCCCGGCTCCTCCACCCTCAACTGGACGGCAGGCGCGACCGTACCGAACCTGGTGCAGGCGAGCGACGGCGAACACGGCGTCATCGACTTCTGGAACCAGGGCCACGAGGACGCCGACCTGGTGATCGACGTCTTCGGCGTCTACCAGACCAAGTGACCCCTGGGGGCGGCACGCACGGGCGGACCGCCCCCTCTCGGCCCGCGCCGGTGCCGCGCGGGCACCGGCCACCCGCGCGGCACCGGCACGGGGGACGACGGCGCGCCTGCCGGACCTGCTAAGTTGACCGTTCTTTTCGTCGGCATGCCGAGCAGGGGGAGTAGGGACGGTGCGGCGCAAGCGGGTGCGATTCGTTGCGGCAGGGCTGGGGTTGGGCGCCCTGGTGGCGGGAGCCGCCGCCTGCGGGCCGTCGGATGCGCAGGCAGCCCGGGCCGGAGCGAGCGGGCAGGACACCGAACCGACAGTGTCCGCCCCGAGCCCGGGTGTGAAGGCCGCCGGTCAGGTCGGTGGTGACGGTTCGCCGTGCCGACTGCCGGTCTCCTTCGACCTGGCCCCGGGTTGGGAGCCGAAGGCCGTCACCCACGTCGGGGACGAGCAGTTCGCGTCACTGTTCGAGCAGGGCGGGACGACGCTCGCCTGCGAGATCAGTGCCAAAGCCAGCGGGAACATCGGATTCCTGCGGGTCTGGGTCGCCGATCAGCCCGTCACGGCCGGGGACGCCCGCGGAGTCCTCGAGGCGTTCGTGACCGGGGAGCGGACGAGCGGAGGGTCCCCCGTCTACACCGATCTGAAGACGGGCGCGGGAGGCGGCGAACTGCCCACGGTGCAGGTCGCCTATGAGACGGCCGCCCTCGACGAGCCGAAGCAGGAGAGCGCGTTCGCTGTCGTCACCCCGGCGGGCGAGGGGGTCGTCGTCCACCTGGGCGGTCTGGACTCCACCGAGCACGAGCAGATGCTCCCGGCCTTCCGGCTGGCCCGGCAGTCCCTCAAGGCCGCCCCGCAGCCGACTCCCTGAGCCGACTGCCTGAGCCGGCGCTCCGACCGGTACGGCCGAGCGGGAGCGGCCGACCGGGGGAGAGTTGCAGCGAACGTCGCATTCCGATGGTTCGGCACGCCGGAGGAACGTAGCGTCGTGATCATGGAATTACTGGCTGGATCCACCGCCGACCAAGTGCCGGCGAACGCGGCCGCCACCGATGACATGCTGGCCACCCAGCCGGTCGGCTACTGGTGCGGCCTGACCCGGACGGCCGTCACCCGGTACCTGCGTGACGCCAAGAAGGGCACCACCTCGGCCGGGGTTCAGCGCCAGTACTCCGGAACAGCCGGGCCGGACCGAGAACGGGTGGATCGGCGTCTTCGTCGCCTACGCCGCGGTATCCCGCTTGTCCAGCCACGTGAGAATGGCCTGGTTCGTTTCTTCCGGCCTTTCCTGCTGGATCCAGTGGCCGCAGTCGAGGCTGACCACTTCTGCGTGGGGTACGAACTCTGTCAGGTTTTCGGATCTTGCGACAGGGTCGCGGTCACCGTAGATCATGAGGGCGGGCTGGTGGATGATCGGGTCCACGGCCGCCAGGAGGCGCCAGTTTCGGTCGAGGTTCCGGTACCAGTTGATGCCGCCGGTGAACCCGGATGTCTCGAAGGCGGAGACGAGGACGGCCAGTTCGCCGTCGCTCATGATGGGCTCGCCGAGAGCTGTCCGCGCGTGGGCGAGATTGATCAGCGCCATACCCGGCTGAGGCTCCGGCGGCGGCTGGTTCTTCCGGTACAGGTTGCGGAGGAACTGGATGGTGTTGTCTTCGAATACGGCGTCGGCGACGCCCGGCCGCCGGTTGAAGTGGACGAAGTAGAAGTCGCCGCCGAGCATGGCTTCCATGGACTCGATCCACGGCTTTTCACCGCGCTCCTGGTAGGGCAGGCTCAGGTTGATCACCTTGTTGACACGGGTGGGGTGCAGCAGGGTCAGTCCCCAGACGACGAACGCACCCCAGTCATGGCCGACGAAGGTGGCGTCGTCGTATCCATAGTGGTCGAGGAGCGCGACGAGGTCACCCGACAGGTGCTCGATGTCGTAGTCCGTCACTTCGGCCGGGCGGGAGGAGTTGCCGTAGCCCCGCTGGTTGGGTGCGATGACGTGGTAGCCCGCTGCGGCGAGGGCGGGCATCTGGTGGCGCCAGGTGAAGGCGTGGTCCGGCCAGCCGTGGCACAGCACGATGGGCCTTCCCGCGTTCTCCTGGCCCGCTTCGAAGACTTCGAGTTCCACCCCGTTGACCGGAACGAGGGTGGGCTTGGGGAAATCGGTTGAGGTCATGTCGCCATCGTGCCGCCCTAAACCGGTCACCTCATGACCGGTTTATGTGGGAGTTTTGTGGCGTGCGAACCGACCGGCTGGTGGCCATCCTCCTCATGCTGCAACGGCGCGAGCAGGTGACAGCGGCAGAGGTCGCCCGAGAGCTGGAGGTCTCCGAGCGCACCGCCCGCCGCGACCTCGACGCCCTGGCCATGGCCGGGGTGCCCGTCTACTCCACGCAAGGCCGGGGCGGCGGCTGGCGCCTGGTGGGCGGCGCCCGCACCGATCTGTCGGGATTGACCGCGAGCGAGGCCCGCGCCCTGTTCCTGGTCGCCGGACCGGCCTCGGCTGCGACGCCGGCCGTGAAAGCCGCACTGCGCAAACTCGTCCAGGCCCTGCCGGAACCCTTCCGCGCCCAGGCCGAGGCAGCAGCGTCATCCTTGGTCATGGACCCGCAACGATGGGGATCGAACCGGATTGAGCTCCGAGCGCCTCGGTTCCTCGACGGACTCCAGGACGCGGTGATCCGCGGCGTCCAGGTACAGCTCGGCTACGTCGACGGCAAAGGTGCCGAAACGAAGCGAACCGTCCACCCGCTGGGCATCGTCGCCAAGGGCCCGGCCTGGTACCTCGTCTGCCACACCGAGACGGGTCGGCGGACCTTCCGGATCGACCGCGTGTCGTCCGTTGACCCGACCGACGACCCTGTGCACCGGCCCGAGGACTTCGACCTCGCCGCAAGCTGGCGCGAGATCGCCGACGAGATCGAACGCAAACGAACGCCCTTCGAAGTCCAGGCCGTCTGCGCACCCCACGGCATCGGCATACTCCGGATCGGGTTCGGCGACAGGCTCGAAATAGGAGGCACTACGACCGACGGACGTATCGACGTCGTGATCCGCGGCTACGACGAGTACACCATCGCCGGCGAACTCGCCGGGCTGGTCGAATGGCTCGAAGTGATCGGCCCTCCGGCCGTGCGAGACCAACTGGTCTCGATCGGCAACGCGCTCGTCGAACGATACGGCTGACGCCGGCATGGGGCGCTCAGCCCACGTGCTGAGCATTCTCGACGAGCATGATGCGATTCCGCCGGACGCCCGGTCACGACGTCGGCGGGTCCGTCGGCCGGGCTCGCTGAGGGTGGATCGTCTCGTGCCGCGCCAGCATCGCCACGAACTCGGCGATCTTCCGGGTGCGCGTGTCGGCCCGCTTGACGGCATTGACCCGGGTGATGAGGGAGAAGCGGTTGGCCTTGGTGAGCACCTCGAACATCGCCTGCGCCGCTGGGTCGGCGGCGATCGCGGCTCGCAGGTCCGGCGGCACCTCCGCTTCCGACGGCGGCGCGTAGGCGGCCGTCCACCGCCCGTCGGCCTTCGCTGCGTCCACCGCGGCGCGGCCGGCGGGCAGCATCAGGCCGGCCGCCTCCAATCGGGCCACGTTGGCGACGTTGCGTTGGGACCAGACGCTGCGGGGCCGGCGCGGGGTGAACCGCCTCCAAGAGCTCTCCTCATCGCGCTTGCGGGCCTGCCCGTCGATCCAGCCGAAGCACAGTGCCTCGTCGACGGCCTGCTGCCAGGTCAGCGTGGTGACGGAGCCGCCCTTCCTGGTCAGGGCGAGCCACACGCCGGGAGAGGCGGTGTGGTTGTCCATCAGCCACGCGCGCAGCGCCGCGCTGTCGGCCACGATCAGCTCGTCACGTTCGGTTCCGGTCACCATCACAGGCTAGTGAGCTGGTCGTGAGTGGAGCGCACCGGGCCGCTGGACGCGAAGGAACAGCAGCAGCCGGAGCGGATCCATGCCGCCCGCGACCACCACCAGGCCGCGAAGTGGATGCGCCGGCCCGTGCGCCGAAACCCAACCGGCCCGGCCACGGCAGGCCCCTCGACTCGAAGTGCCAGCCGCCCGCCTCCCACTGTGACGTGGGCGAAACGGGCGGCCAGAGAGCACCTCGAACGCGACCAGGCCAGACCATGAAGAACAAGCTGAGGCGGCCGGATCTCCGACCGGTGACGTGCCCGCCACGCCGACCGGTGAGACCGGTCAGGAATGGAGAAGCCACGGCTGCCCCGCGGCGCCTAGCGTGAGGGACATGGCAACCACCACGCACACCCCGGTCCCCACGTCCCCCGCGTCCCTGGCGTCCGTCACCCTCGAAGTGGCCGACCTCGCGGCGGCCCGCCGCTTCTACGCGGCCTTCGGCGTCGAGCAGTACGTAGGCCTGCGGGCGTCCGCCGCGCCGTCCACCGGATTCCGCGGCTTCACCCTGGGGCTCACCGTGTCCGGCCCCGCCACCGTCGACGGCTTCGTCAAGGCCGCAGTGGACGCGGGCGCCACGGTGCTGAAGCCCGCCACGAAGTCCCTCTGGGGCTACGGCGGCGTCGTGCAGGCCCCTGACGGGACGATCTGGAAGATCGCGACTTCGGCTAAGAAGGACACTGGCCCCGACACCCGCCGGATCGACGAGGTCGTCCTGCTGATCGGCGTCGAAGACGTCAAGGCCACCAGGCAGTTCTACGTCGGACACGGCCTGACCGTGGCCAAGAGCTTCGGCGGCAAGTACGCCGAGTTCGCCGCCGGCCGGTCCGGCCCGGTCAAGCTCGCGCTGTACAAGCGCCGCGCCCTGGCCAAGGACCTCGGGGTCCCGGCCGACGGCACGGGCTCCCACCGCGTCGTCCTCGGCGGTACCCCCGAGGCGTTCACCGACCCGGACGGTTTCGTCTGGGAGGTTCCGGACCCGTCCGCCCCCGCGCAGCCCTGACCGCCGGCCCCCCTGCCCGGTCAGGCCGCGCGCGGCACCACGCGCGCGTTGTCGACGTACAGGCACAGGGCGCCGTCCTCGGGGCACCGCAGACCGACCGAGATGCTCCGCAGCGTTCCCTCCGCGGTGAAGGCGAGCGCAACCGCGACCTGGAACACGTCGTGGCCGGCGGGGCACTGCGGCAGGTCCGCCGGTGCGTGGCCCGGGCCCGGCGAGGCGGTCGGCAGCGGTGCCGCCGTGGGTTCGAGCCGCCACGGGTAGGCGCTCGGATGCACGCCCCCGTCCGCAATGCCGAGCGGTATGCAGCAGCCCACGCAGAAGCATTCGCCCGCGGCGACCTCGAACTCGCGTTCCTCGCCACCGCACGGCACGCACCTGGCGAGCAGGGCCTCCACGCGCCCGCCCGGCTCCGTGCGGGCGGCACGGCGCACCAGGAGCAGTGCGTCCCCGGGCCCGGCGCAAGACTCACCCGCCGTTCCGTACATCCATGCGGTTCCATGATCCATAACGTGGATCCTCGCACGCCGGTTCCGCGCGGTGATCATGCGGAGGGTCGAAAACCAGCGGTGGAGGGGTGGCCGGAACTGCTTGGATGCGGCCATGACCACTGACCTTCCCGCCGAGTACGAGATATCCGCCGACACCTCGCGGATCGATGCCGCCCTGGTCCACCGATGGCTGTCGCAGGACGCGTACTGGGCACGCGACCGGTCCCGGGAGAAGCAGGACCGGGCCATCGCGGGCTCCCTGAACTTCGGCGTCTACGAGCGGGCTTCCGGCCGGCAGGTCGGCTATGCCCGCGTGGTGACCGACAAGGCCGACTTCGCGTGGCTGTGCGACGTGTACATCTCGCCCCAGGCGCGCGGCAAGGGGCTGGGCACCGCACTGGTCGGGGCGGTGCGCGAACACCTCGCCCCGTACGGCCTGCGCCGCGTCCTGCTGGCCACGGCGGACGCGCACGAGGTCTACGCCAGGAGCGGCTTCACCCCGTTGGACGTTCCCGAGCAGTGGATGGTGCTGAGCCGTCCGTGAGCCGCCGGGGCAACGGTGATCCGCCGCCTCGGCGCCACCGTCCGCCCGGGAACATCCGTCCACTTGGTCCTCCACCGCGGTGCCTTCCCCCATGTGATCGACGTCCGACGCCGCCCGGCGGGTTCGCCGCGGGTGGACGGGTGAGAGATCATGGCGTGGTGCGGTGCGGTTCGGCTCGGGTGTGAAGGAAAGACGGTCTGTGCGGGAGGCGAAGTTCGTCACGGTCGCGGAGCTGGTCGCGGCGGCGGCGCAGGGAGAGAGCGGCGCGCTGTGGCGGCTGGAGGTGGCCGACCGGCAGCTGGACGCGAACCTGGTGCGCCACCTGCCCGGAACCGGCGGGTCGGCGTATGTCGAGGACGAAGTCGACGTGATGCTGGTCGTCGTCGCGGGCGACGGCACCCTCACCCTGGACGGCACCACGTCCCGGCTGGTTCCCGGATTCCTGGGACTGCTGCCGAGGGGAGCGTCCCGGGCGCTGCTGGCCGGCTCCGAGGGGCTGCTCGTGCTCACCGTCCACCGCAGACGGCGCGGCATGAGCATCGGACGATCCACCCCCGGGGTCGCGCCCGAACCGTGCGCGCTGCACCTGGTCTGCGAGCGGTGCCACCGGCACGCCATCGAGGCGGACGCCCGCTACTGCAGTGGTTGCGGCACGGCGCTGCCGGACCGCCGCGAGGCCCGCTAGTGCGATGTTCGTCCATCCGGGCCGGGGGAGCACCCGCACCCGCAGATCTGACCCGCCCGCCGCGAAGTCGCGACCGCCTTCTCCGGCTGCGGTGCGACGTCGAAGCGCTCCCCCGCACGTGACCTGACCGGACATGACACGGCAGGGCAAGCCGTGCCGTCACACTGAGTGCCGCCGTCACGGGACTATGGTGACCCAGGGTCAGATGTTGTCGGGTTCCGTGCCACGCGCACGGAACGCCCTTCCGGAAAGGCTTGCGCCCGTGTCTGCTGCACTCTCCGATGATCTGAAGCGCATCATCGATGATTCCCCCATGTTCGCGACGGTGGCGACCATCCAGCCCGACGGCAGCCCGCAACTGTCCGTGACCTGGCTCATGCGCGACGGCGACGACCTGCTCATCTCCACGACCGAGGGGCGCAGGAAGGAGCAGAACCTGCGCCGTGACCCGCGTATCACCGTGATGATCAACCCGCCCGACGCGCCCTACACCTACGCCGAGGTGCGCGGCACCGCCGAGCTGACCACGCAAGGCGGTCAGGAGCTGATCAACGAGCTCTCGCGCAAGTACACCGGCAAGGACTACCGGGACTTCAACCCCGCCTCCGTCGACGACGCCACGCGCGTCGTGGTCCGGGTCGTCCCCCGCAAGGTCGTCGGCTCCATCTAGCCGGCAGGCTCCGCGGACGCCCCGGGCCGGGATGGCCCGGGACGGCACGCCCGCCTCGGCGACCCGGCGCCACGCCCTCAGGGCTTCCCTGGGCGAGCGCCGGCCGTTCACCGCTAGTACGGCAGGTAGTAGCTGAGCACGTCGGCGGTGAGCGGCGGGAACAGCGCCTGGAACAGCTCCTCGTCCGCGGCGTAGACGTCGGGGCGGATCCGGCTCAGGCCTTCGATGCCGTGCGGTCCGAAGAGCAGGGCGGCCAGATGGTCGGGGGCGACCCCCGCGCCGCCCACCGCTCCAGGCGACTGCATTGCGCTGCCAGTGACGACCTCTCCGAGTCCGTCCTCGAGAACGGGAATCCGGTAGTGGGCGCCGAAGGTGGAGACGACGATGTCCCGGCCGGTGTGGTCGATCCCGGCGGTGGCCAGGCGCTGCCGAAACAGCGGGCGCAGCCGGTCGAGCAGCGCCGCGACATCGGGGACGCGGATGTAGTACTGCTCCGCGCTCCGGCGCGGTTCGGGTTCGATGAACTCCCGCCAGGCGCCGTCCGTCACGGTGCCTGCCCGATGGACGATCCGCACCGGGCCGCCGGGTGCCAGGGCGGCGACACCGCTCAGGAGGCTCCGTGCAGCGGACTCGTCGCGTGCCGCGGCCTCGGCCAGGAGGATCCCTTCGCCGGCGGACGTGGTGCGCCCGGTGGCGATGACCGCGCCGTCCTCCTCCAGGACCCGCAGGCTGCTCGACTCGTGGTCGAGGAGCCATCGCCAGCACGCCGCGGAGTGGGGCACGGCCACGTCGAAGCCGCGCTGGGCCGAGGCCTGCAGAGCGGCCATGGAGGCGATGTCGGAGGGCCGTGCGGCGCGCAGCGTGGCCCGGCCGTCGCCCGCTGGCACGGTGTTCACGCGGAGCGCCTGCGGTACGTCGATGGCGTACTCGTAGCCGAACCGCCGGTAGAAGTAGGGGATGCCGATCATCACCTGGACGAGGTGACCGCGGGCGGCGGAACGCTCGTGGGCCCAACGCATGAGCGACCTGACGAGCCCGCGCCCCTCGTACGCGCTATCGGTGGCGACCAGCTCCACCTGACCGGCGGGAAGACGGATCCCTCCGATGCGCACCTCCTCGTCCAGGAGCGTCGCGGTGGACACCACCCGGTCGCCGTCGACGACCACGGCACAGGCGGACCAGCCCGCGTCGGGATCGGTGACGACCAGCCGGTGGTCGACGGCGTCGTCCGGATCGCCGCGCTCGGACAGGAGCGCACCGATCCGGTCGAGATCCGCGGGCCGGGCCTCGCGCAGGACGAGGCCGTCGGCCAGCGGAACAGCTACGGAGGCATTTTTGATCATGGTCACGGTCAGACAGTGGCACCGCCGGCCCGTCCCGTCCAACGGGTTTCGCGCGGCCCGGCGGCGACCGGGGGTACGTGGACCGCAGGACGGCTTCTCAGACGGCCAGTTCCTGCGGGACCGCCGCGCCGGGCAGTTCCCGTCCGGACCTGTTCTTCACGAGTTCGACGTTCTCGACGAACAGCTGGAAGAGCAGCTGGCTCGCGCCGAGCTCCCGGCCGTTCTTGCCGTTGTTCCCCTGCGCGATTCCCAGGCTGTACGGTTCCTTGTCTTCGGCCTTCACCCCGATGTACCCGCCCAGGGTGCCCTCGTTCGCGTTCGCGTTCTGGTAGGCCCCGCCGCTTTCGTTCGCCTTGCGGATCAGGTCGTTCTTGTAACCGGGGCCGAGCGCCATATGGCGCTGGTCGAAGAGGAGTTCGTGGGCGCCAGGTTTCAGGGTGAACTTCAGCTGGACCGCGTAGGGTTCACCCTGGGTGTCGTAGTATCCGTCGGCCTGACCCTGGTCGCCGAGATGGGCCCCGATCGTCATCCCGGTGTAGCCCCTCTGCCGGAACTCCTTCGCCGTGCCCTCACCGCCGGCTATGTACGTCGTCATCTCGTTGCGCGCGCTTTCGTTACCCCAGTAGTCCAGGGCGCTCTTCGCCTCGTCGAAGCTCATGGAACGGTACAGCTCCATCCGCCCGGAGCCTTCCGGCATTGCGGCCAGAGCGTCCAGGAGCTTGGGGCCGACGGTGGCGATGACCTCATCGATCTTGCGCGGAGGCTTGCTGGCCTTGAACCCCTTCGCGCTCTTCTTGGATGCGGCGATCTGCGCGGACTTCGCCTTGGCGGCCGAGCTGCTGGATCCGCCCATTCCCGCCTTGCCCTCCCAGTACTCGACCGTCAACCGTTCCTGGGGGTCCTCGACGCGCTGCACCGCGGGGCGGGAACCGGCTGAGGCTGTCGGTGCCGCTTGGCGCTGGACGTCCGTGGCGGCCCGGTGGCCGGGTGTCATGACCCGGCTCGCGTTCGCCTCCGCCTCACGCTCGAACCGGTCCGACGGGTCGGAGACCTTCAGGCCCGCACCGTTGTCGGTTCCCGCGACCGGCCCCCGGCGCTGCTGGATGACGTGGGTGAGTTCGTGGGCGAGGGTGTGCTGGTCGCCGCCGCCGGCGCCGATGACGACATGGCTGCCCGAGGTGTAGGCACGGGCACCGACTTCGGCCGCCGAGGCCTTGGCGGCGCCGTTGTCATGGATGCGTACGTCGGAGAAGTCCGCGCCGAGCCGGGCCTCCATGTCGGCGCGGGTGGCATCGTCCAGGGGGCGTCCCGGAGCGCGCAGGACGTCGTGAACGGCGGACCGCTGCACGGCGTGCCGTTCGGGCTGCTGGTGTCCGCATCCGGCAGTGTGCCGGTGCTCCTCCTGGTCCCGGTCGGCGGCGGCCCGTCGGAGCATCTGCACGACTGCGGCGTTGCCCGCGCTCGCCTGCAGTCCCATCAGCCCCGCGGGCGCCGCGGGCGCCGGCTGAGGGGCCGCGGAACGGCGGGAGGACAGCAGCGATGGGTCGTCGGTCTTCCGTCCCGTTCGGGAGTGCCTGGGACTCACGCGATCGCCTTCTCATACGTCGGGGAAACCGCGTCGCGCGGTTGCCGGGCCACACCCCTCAAGGACGGCCACGCGTCGCGACCAGGGGTTCTGAAGCATTATCAGCTGATGTCCCGACGTGAAGCCATGGATCGCGGCCGGGTGCCGGCTCTCTGCCCGGACGTGCACCGGTCCGTGCAGCAGAGGTGCCCTTTCAGGCAGACCCGCCGGGCCCGGACCGGTCCGTACCTGCCGTGGCGCACGCCTCCCCGCTCTCCTGCGGACACGGCGGTGCGCCCGCCCACGAGCCGCCCCCGCCGCAGTCGGCGGAAGGCTCCATCGTGGTGCCCTACGCCATTCCCTTCATGGCGGGCCCGGGGGCCATCACCTCGGCGATCACCATTGCTTCGACAGGGGACGGCTGGTCGGGTCCGATCGCCGCCCTGATCGCCGTCGGCATCACCGTGGCCCTGGTTCCGGTGGGGCATCTGCTGCTGGCCGACCGGATGAACATGTCGGCCCAGTCCATGGCCATCATGACCCGGTCGGCGGCCTGTTCGTGGCCACCATCGGCATCCAGCTCATGCTCGGCGGGCTCACGACCTACTTCGGCATCGGCTGAGCCGTCACCCCTGCGGGCTGTCGCGGGGCGGCGGGGCATCCCCGCCTCCGATCGCCTCGACGCGCGCGGCCCGGCCGGGGAACGCCCGCCGCGGCCAGTGCGTCTGGTGAGGGTCGAAGTCGCTATGTAATGTCACATCGTATGACGCTCTTACGTCGCGCGGCATCGGCCGCCGCCCTCCTCCTCACCGTCCTCCCGGTCACGCTCGCCGCGCCCGCACCCGCTGCCGCCGCCGGCACGTCCGCCTGCCGCCCCCCGGCCTCCGGTCCGCTCGACGCCGAGCAGTCCCGGCTCGCGGACAGCCGTACCACGGCCCTCATCGAGCGAGCCGGCTTCGCTGACTTCGTACGGAGGTTCCCCGCTGCCCTGTGCACGGCCCGCGGTCGCGCCGAGTCCGAACGGCTCCTCGACTCCTGGGGCCAGGCCCTCTGGCAGGCCTCGGTACGGCGGGCCCAGGGGCAGCGTCCCGGAGGCGACCTCGCCCCCGGGGATGACCGGCCGCTGTACTGGGCGCGGCTCGCGATGACCGCGGCGCTCGCCCGCTGGCAGCCGGAGTTCACCGTCGACAAGGCGGCCCTGCGCGCCCGCTTCGAAGACGCCTCCCGGGGCCTCGTCGGCAACGCCTTCAGGACGGCACCCGGCGTACGGAGGATCTTCATCAGTGGATTCGACCCCTTCGGGCTCGATGCGGAGATCCGCCGCGCCAACCCGTCGGGATCGGCCGCCCTCCAGCTGAACGGACGGCGCGTCATTCTCGCCGACGGCACCCCGGCCGAGATCCGCGCCGTCGTCCTGCCCGTGCGGTACGCCGACTTCGACGCCGGCATGGTGGAGCGGGCCTTCACCCCGCAGCTGACCGAGGGCCCCGCCCAGGCCGACATCATCACCACCGTCAGCCAGGGCTACCCCGGCATCTTCACCCTGGAGGACTGGGCGGGACGCGCCAGGTCCGCCGACCCGTACCCGGACAACGCGCGGGCCCTCTCCGGCGGCACCCGGGAGCGTCCGGTGACGGCCCCCGGCCTCGGCCCGGGGCCCGAGTTCATCCGCACCACGCTGCCCGCCGAAGCGGTGACCGCGGCCGTGCAGACCCCCTACCCGGTCCTCCTCAACAGCGACGTGACCGAGATCCCCGCGGGCGGCACGGCCCCCGTCGACCGGACCGACGGCCCCACGCCCGGCTCACGCGCCGTCGCGGGCGGCGGGGGCGGCTACCTGTCCAACGAGGTCGCCTACCGCTCCAACCGGCTGCGCGCCGGACTCGCCCCGCACCTGCCCGGCGGCCACCTCCACACCCCCGTGCTCACCGGCCTGCCGACCGACCCCCGGCTGCTGACCAGCCCCGAGTTCGAACGCAACGAGAGCGCGATCACCGCGGAGGTCCGCGCGGTCCTCGAACAGGCGGCCGTGCGAGGGTAGTCGTGGCCCCGCCTGCGGTGCGTCACCCCGTCATGGGGCAGGATGGCAGCCCGTTCCGGATGCGTACACACGCCCGAAGACGGCCTACGCCACGACGAACTGACAGGTGACAAGGTGACGACACGCCTCCTACGACGTCCGGCGGTGTCCGCCGGCGCAACCCCCGGCCGGCGGCGCGCAGCCGGGGAGGCCCGTTGAACCGGGATCTCCTCCTGCACGACTGGCTGGCGGCGGGCATCGCCCTGGCGGCGGGCGCCGCGGCCGGACTGCTGCTGCGCGCCCTGCTGCGCTGGCTGGGGAGGCACGCCGAGCGCACCCGCTGGCGCGGCGACGACATCATCGTCGATGCGCTGCGCACCATCGCGCCGGGCGCCGCGGTGATCGCGGGCGCCGCCGTGGCCGCCACCACCCTGCCGCTCACCGCGCGCGTCTCGGGGTTCGTGAACCAGAGCCTGACCGCGCTGCTCATCCTCATCGCCACGCTCAGCACGGCGCGGGTCGTCGCGGGCCTGGTCCAGTCGGTGGCGGGGGCGCGTACCGGGGTGGCCGCCTCGGCGTCCATCTTCGTCAACATCACCCGCATCGTGGTCCTCGTGATGGGCCTCCTCGTCGCCCTGGAAACCCTCGGCGTGTCCATCGCACCCCTGGTCACCGCCCTCGGCGTGGGCGGTCTGGCGGTCGCCCTGGCGCTCCAGGACACCCTCGCCAACCTCTTCGCAGGCGTCCACATCCTCGCCTCGAAGACCGTCCAGCCGGGCGACTACATCCGGCTCACCAGCGGCGAGGAGGGCTATGTCGTCGACATCAACTGGCGCAACACCGTGGTGCGGAACCTGTCGAACAACCTGGTCATCATCCCCAACGGTCGCCTCGCGCGGACGAACATGACCAACTTCACCCAGCCGGAACAGCGATTCTCGATCCTGGTCCAGGTGGGCGTGGGCTACGAGAGCGACCTGGAGCACGTCGAGCGGGTGACCCTCGACGTCGTCGACGGCGTGATGGCCGACATCAACGGCGCGGTCCCCGACCACGAGGGTGCCGTCCGCTTCCACACGTTCGCGGACTCACGCATCAACTTCACCGTCATCCTGGGTGTCGGCGAGTTCAGCGACCAGTACCGGATCAAACACGAGTTCATCAAGCGCCTGCACCGGCGCTTCCGTGCCGAGGGCATCTCGATCCCGGCTCCGACGCACACCGTCGCCCTTCAGCACGACGGGCTCCCGGCGCCGATCCCGCACGCGGCCGTTCCCCACCAGCGCGCGTCCTCCCCGCCGACCCCCACGGAACTGACGGACGCGCGCACCTGACACCATGTCCGGGCCTCCGGGCCTCCGGGCCTCCGGGCCCGCCGCCCCCGCTCGCCCGCCGGGTGCGCGGGGGCTTCCCGACGGGGGCCGGGTGGTGGCCGCCGAATGTGGATTGCCAGGGAAGCGGCGGTTCGGCAGGGTACGTCGCATGGCATCCCTCTACCAGATCCGCGCCGACTTTGATGCCCGCACGATCGTGGTCTACCAGGCGTACGGTCCCGCCATCGCCGACGCGGCGCTGCGGGCGGGTCGCTTCGCCGCACCGTTCTCCTTCCACAGGATGACGTGGATCAAGCCGTCGTTCCTGTGGCTGATGCACCGCAGCAACTGGGCCGGCAAGCCCGGCCAGGAGCGCGTTCTCGGGGTGCGGATGACCCGGCAGGGCTGGGAGGAGGCCCTGTCCCGGGCCGTACTCACGACGGCGGAGCCAACGGCCCTGGCCCGGGCGGCGGTACACGTCCAGTGGGACCCGGAGCGCTCCTCCCGCGGAGCGGCACTCAACCACTACAGCATCCAGGTGGGCATCGGCCGCCACCTGATCCGTACGTTCAACGACGAATGGATCGTCGGCATCACCGACTGCACGCCCGCCGTCCGCAAAGCCGCGGCCCTGATCCGAAGCGGGCAGGCGGACAAGGCCCGGCGGCTGCTTCCCCCGGAGAGCGGCTACCCGCTGCCGCGGGCACTGGAGGGCATCTGTCCGAAGGGGTGACGGCAGCCCTGCCGCTGCCGACGGGGGCGGCAGGCCCCGGCCGGCATCGCCGCCCCTTTCTCGTCCCCTTGACGATATGAGGCGGCTCCTCTTATCGTCGCAGTGACGACATTGAGGGGGTTCTCCATGGCCGACATCACCCGGCGCTTCGGCTGGCGGCACCTGCGCTCCGCGCCCACCGCCCACATCCGCCACCACAGGCGCGGCCGGATCGTGCACGACGGACGGGGGCTCAGCTTCTGGTTCCGGGCTCTCTCGGCCGCGCTCTCCGAAGTGCCGGTCGACGACCGCGAGCTGGCCATGGCCTTCCACGCCCGCACGTCCGACTTCCAGGACGTCGCCGTGCAGGCCACCGTCACCTATCGGATCAGCGACCCGGCCGAAGCCGCGGAACGACTCGACTTCTCCCTCGACCCGGACACCGGGAGCTGGCGCGGGGCCCCCTTGGAGCAGATCGCCACGCTGCTCACCGAGACCGCGCAGCAGCACGCGCTGGACGTACTGGCCCGGACTTCGCTGGCCGTCGCCCTGGTGGACGGCGTCGCCTCGGTGCGGGCGAGCGTCACCGCGGGTCTCGCCGACGAGCCCAGGCTCCCCGCCACCGGCATCGATGTGGTGGCCGTCCGGGTCGTGGCGATCCGCCCCGAGGCCGAGGTGGAGCGCGCCCTGCGCACCCCGGCCCGCGAGCAGATCCAGCAGGAAGCGGACCGGGCCACCTACGAACGGCGGGCCGTAGCCGTCGAGCGGGAGCGCGCCATCGCCGAGAACGAGCTGGCCAGCCAGATCGAACTGGCCCGGCGCGAGGAGCAGCTGATCGACCAGCGCGGCACCAACACCCGCCGCGAGGCCGAGGAGAAGGCGGCTGCCGACGGCATCCGCACCGAGACCGAGGCGGCCCGCAAGGTCCGCCTGGCCCGCGCGGACGCCGAGGCGGAGCGCGAGACCGGCGCGGCCCGCGCCGAGGCCCAGGCCGCCTGGCTGCGGGTGCACGGCGAGGTCGACCAGGCCACGCTGCACGCCCTGGCGGCGACCAGGCTGGCGGAGAACCTGCCGCGGATCGACAGCATCACACTCTCGCCCGACGTCCTCACCGGGCTCCTCGGCAGGCTCGGGCGTCCGGAAGGAGGTTCGGGCGCGTGAGCCTGGCCCCGCGGGCGGTGATCGTGCACCGCAGGACCGAGTACGAGGAACTGCTCGCCCGGCACGGGACGCACGGGCAGGCCGCGTTCGCCCTCTCCAGCCGGGGCCGCACGATCGACGAGGTGCTCCGCCGCCACGACCGCGTACAACAGGCACTGCGGGAGGTGGCCGCCGCCGTGCCGCTCACCTGGCGCAGCTCCCGCGTGGAGCGGGCGGACCTGGACCGGTTCCTGTTCGCCCCGGAGGACGTGGTGGTCGTGGTCGGCCAGGACGGCCTCGTCGCCAACACCGCGAAGTACCTGCACGGACAGCCGGTGGTCGGCATCGACACCGAACCGGGACGCAACCCGGGGGTCCTGGTCCGCCACCGCAGCTCCGACGCACCCGCACTGCTGCGCGCGGCGTCCGCCGGGATCCCGGCGGACGAGCTGACCATGGTCGAGGCCGTCGCCGACGACACCCAGCGCCTCCTCGCCCTCAACGAGATCTACCTGGGCTCGCCGGGCCACCAGACGGCACGCTACCGCCTCGGCTCCGACGGCGACACGAGCCCGGGGGAGGCCCAGGCGTCCTCCGGGGTGCTGGTGGGCACCGGTACCGGTGCCACCGGCTGGCTGCGCTCACTCTGGCTGGAGCGCGGCAGCCGACTGCGCCTGCCCGCACCCTGCGACCCGCGGCTCCTGTGGTTCGTCCGGGAGGCATGGCCCTCTCCCGCCACCGGAACGACGAACGTCGCCGGTGAGCTGGCGCGGGGACAGGCACTGCGGCTGACCGTGGAGTCGGACCGGATCGTGGTGTTCGGCGACGGCATGGAGAGCGACGCCCTGGAGCTGACCTGGGGCCAGAGCGTCCGGCTGGGCATCGCGGAAACATCGCTGCGCCTGGTGACCTGAGCACCCCGCCGGCCGCAGCCAGGGCGCCGGGGCTCGGGGGCGCGACCGCCCCCGAGCCCCGGTCGACAGACCGGCCCGGCCCGGCCCGGGTCCCGGCCCGACGACCGGCGGCCACCGTGCGTCCGATGGCCCGACCCGAGCCGGCGGCAACCCGGTCCACCACCGACGGCGCCGGCCGGGAGGCACCCCCGCCGGACCGGACAGCCGTGCTGGTCCGCCGTGGCGGCGCCGCGCTACGGTACGGCCATGGGCCTGTTCATCCTTTCCTGGACGGCGTTGCGCACCGCGGTCGCCGAGATCCCGGACCCGGACTTCGTGCGGCCGTCGGGCTGCGCGGGCTGGCTCGTGCGGGACCTCGTGTGCCACTTGGTCATCGATGCCCAGGACGTCCTGATCACGCTCGCCACCCCCACCGCGGCGGAGCCCACCGTCGACGCGATGAGCTACTGGCGCGTCCAGGACCGGCCCCCGACCGGCGAGGACCCGCTCGACGCCCTCACCGTCCGGCTGGCCGCCGCGTACGAGGACCCGGGCCTGCTCCGTTTCCACCTCGACGACATCGGCTCCGCCGCCGGCCGTGCGGCCGAACTCGCGGACCCGCGGGCCCGTGTGGGAACCCGCGACGAGGTTCTCACCGTCGCCGACTACCTGGGCGCGTACGTCCTGGAGTGGACGCTGCACCATCTGGACCTGATCGCCCACCTCCCGGACGCCCCGACCCCGCCGCCCGGAGCGGGCCTGGCCCGCTCCCGCACCATGCTGGAGGAGATCGCCGGGACCGCGTTCCCCACGTCCTTCTCCGACCGGGACGCACTCCTGATCGGCACCGGCCGCAGCGAGCCCACCGGTGCACAACGGGCCGAACTGCGCGGTGCGGCGGTGCGTTTCCCGCTCGTGCTGGGCTGACCCGCCCCACCGGGGGCGGAGGATGCGGACCGGGCCCGCCACCGAGCCCGCCGCCCCGAGCGGGGCCGGCCCGCGGCGGCTTCGGCCGTCCTCAACTCCAGGACGGATGGCCCTCGGCAGCGTCGCCGGTCGTCAGCGCACGCTCGCCGGTCCCGTCCGCGCGCACGGCCCGGATCACAGGCTTCTCGTACGGGCCGCGGACGAAGGCCACCCAGGTGCCGTCGGCGGACCAGGCGGGGTCCATCTCATGGGCGCCGGTGGCCACCAGCTCACGATCGCCGCTGCCGTCGGCGCCCACGAGGCGGATGTCGCCCTGGGTGCCCGCGCCGTAGGTCCCGGCCGTGTAGGCGAAGGTGGCGCCGTCCGGTGACCACACCGGGTCGAGTGCCGGATGGGGCAGCCGGGTGACCTGCTGCGGGGCACGGTTCGGGTCGGCGGGGTCGACCAGGTGGATCTGCCAGTTTTCCGGTGCGGTCTGCAGGCAGACCGCGATGCTCCTGCCGTCCGGGGACCACGCCGGATCCTCGACCTGGCCCATGCCCGAGGTGAGCTGGCGGGCCGTGCCGTCGGCGACATCGACCACGAACAACTGCTGTACGCCGTTCTTGGCGCGCAGCACGGCGAGCCGGCTGCCGTCCGGCGACCAGGACACCCGGCCGCCGGCGATGGAGGTGATCCGCCGCGCGTTCGAACCGTCGGCGTTGGCGGTCCAGACGGCCGTCCCCTCCGAGGTGCTGCGGGTGAAGGCGAACGACCTGCGGTCGGGGGACCACTGGGGCAGGACGTCGCAGGCGCCCGCGCCCCCGGCCACGAGTTGCACGGGTTTCTCCGCGGCGGCGTCCCGGCGGGCGATGACGCCGTGGCAGGTCCCGGGCCAGCCCGGGGCGGTGTCCTGCCGGATCAGCAGGGGATCGGCCGGGAACGGGGCGGGCACGGCGGCGGAACCGGTGGGCGCGGCCGCACGGGGCTTGGAACCGTCCTCGGCCGAGTCCTTCCAGGGCTGCCACACCAGCACGCCGACGGCCGCGAGTGACGTCACGAGCAACGCGGCCACCGCTGCGCGGCGACGCCCGTCCCGCCCCGGAACCGCCCGCGCGGGCGCGGCGGCGGGGGAGAGCCGCTCGGCGGGGCCGGTCACGGTGTGCCGCTGCTCGGTACGGGAGGACTCCCCGGCGGCGGGTCGGGCGGCATCCGGTGCCGGAAGGCCCCGCGCGGTGTCCGGCGGGTCCGCCGGCGGGTTGTCCTGTGCGGTCGCCGGCGGGTTGTCCGGCGTGGTGGGACGCACCGCCGGTTCCGGGGGCGGGAGCAGCTGCGTCGCCGCCTCGGGCAGCCAGGACCCGTCCTCCGGGTGGCGGACGGTCAGTGTGGCGAGGAAGGCCGCCGGGGTGGGTCGTGCGGCCGGGTCCTTGGCCAGGCAGGCGCCGATGGCCTCGCGGAGTTCACCGGGTACCGCGGTCAGGTCCGGATCCTCGTAGACCACCTTGTAGTGCCTGGCGGCGGACGGGCCGTCGCCGAAGGGCGTGCCGCCCGCGGCCTGGGTCAGCACCACCCCCAGCGCGAACATGTCGACGGCAGGGGTGACCGCTGCACCGCCGGTGAGCTGCTCGGGTGCCAGGAAGCCCGGCGTGCCGACCTGCAGGCCGGTCTGTGTCAGAGCCGTTCCGTCCAAGGCGCGCGCGATGCCGAAATCGATGACGCGCGGCCCGTCCTCCGCGACGATGATGTTGGCGGGCTTGAGATCGCGGTGGATGACCCCCGCTCGGTGGATCGCCTCCAGCGCCTCGGCCAGGCCGGCGGCCAGGACGGTGAGTGTGTCCAGGGGCAGCGATCCGACGCGCGCGAGTACGGCCTGCAGGGTGGGACCGGGTACGAAGGCGGTCACCAGCCAGGCCGGATCCCCGTCCGGATCGGCGTCGACCACCGGCGCGGTGTGGAAGCCGCCGACCCGCCGCGCCGCCGCGACCTCGTCGGCGAACCTGCGCCTGAATCCGGGCTCGGTGCTCAGCTCCGGACGCACGACCTTGACGGCGACCGCACGGCCGGACTGGGAGCGGCCCAGGTAGACCACACCCATGCCCCCCTGGCCGAGCCGCCCCACCAGCCGGTACCGGCCCTCGCCGAGCGAAGTGGGATCACCCGTTTCGAGCGGCTTCATAAGTCCCCCGTCTCACACCTTGCGCGATGAACAGCCCCTCCTTACCCGCCGTGTCGACCGCCAGTCAAGCGAGGTCCCGGCCGTCGGGCTCGGTTCCGTCCACCGGGGTGCCGCTGCCGGCCGCCGTCACGGAGCGGTTCCCCGGGCGGGGGCGTGCGCGGCGGCGGGCGCGGGCTCGCCGGGGCCGGATTCCCAGGGGGCGGGCGCCCGCCCTTCGGTCCAGGCGGCCAGGCCCTCCCCGTCCACCCGTACGATCCGGCAGACATCGGCGTACTCGACGGCGGGCGCGGTGAAGGAGCTGGTCGTCACGATGACCGCCACGTCGGCCTCGTGGACCGCGAAGCAGGTGCCGCCGAAGCGCTGCAGATCCTGCGAGCCGACCCGGTTGCCCTCGGCGTAGTGCTTGCACTGGAGCACCACCCGCCGCCCGTCCGCCGTCGTGGCCAGGACATCGGCTCCCAGGTCGCCCGCCCCGCCGACCACCTCGACCGTTACGCATCCGTCCCGCGCGCACAGGGCGGCCACCGTGTGCTCGAAGCCGTCGGCGTCGACCGCGGTGTGGTCGAGCGCGTCACCCCCGACGTCGGGCAGGTCCACCGGCGGCTCCGGGTGCGCCGCGGGCCCCGGGGTGCGGACCGGGCGCCGGACCGGAGAGAAGCCCCATTTCGCCAGGAGCACGCCGAGCAGCAGCAGCGCGAGGGCGGCTACCAGGGCCGGCGGGAGCCCGCCCCCGCCCGCCCCGGCGGCGGCCTTCAGGAAGGCCGCGACGCCGCCGATGCCGGTGCCCAGCAGCCCGAGCGCGAGCACCGCGTCGCGCCCCAGGGATCCGGCGCGCCCCGGGTGTCCGGCTCGCCGTACGGACGCGGGAGCGTCCTCTTCGCGTGTGGTCATCATCATTCCCCTCCCGCCCGGCACGCCGTGCTGCCCGCCCCCACCCCGGGGGGGTCGGGCCGGACGCCGGACGCCGCACTCTGGTCGTCGCCCCGATGGGCCGGGCACCCGCTCCCAAACCCGGCGGGGGGT
>NZ_JBHYMC010000078.1:0-31820 GCF_042742535.1 Streptomyces sp. NPDC058880 | reverse complement strand
CCTCCGAGAGGGGCGCCGGGGCCTTCCCGTACGACGGTGCGGCGGGGTTACGCCGGGCTCTGGTTGGCCAGCGCCACCGACAGCTCGGCGGCGACGTTCTGGAGGACCGGGACGAAGGCCTCGGTCACGGCCTCGGTGACGCGGCCGGCCGGACCGGAGATGGAGATCGCGGCGGCGGTCGGCGAGTTCGGCACCGACACGGCCAGGCAGCGGACCCCTATCTCCTGCTCGTTGTCGTCGACCGCGTAGCCGACCTTGCGGACCTGCTCCAGCGCCTCCAGGAAGCCCTCGGGCGTGGTGATGGTCTTCTCGGTCGCCGCCGGCATGCCGGTGCGGGCCAGGAGGGCGCGTACCTCGTCGGCGGGGGTGTAGGCGAGGAGGGCCTTGCCCACGCCCGTGGAGTGCGGCAGCACCCGGCGGCCGACCTCGGTGAACATGCGCATCGAGTGCTTGGACGGCACCTGGGCGACGTAGACGATCTCGTCCCCGTCGAGCAGGGCCATGTTCGCCGTCTCGCCGGTCTCCTCGACCAGACGGGCGAGGTAGGGGCGGGCCCAGGTGCCCAGGAGGCGCGACGCGGACTCGCCGAGGCGGATCAGGCGGGGGCCGAGGGAGTACCGTCGATTGGGCTGCTGGCGTACGTACCCGCACGCCACCAGGGTGCGCATCAGGCGGTGGATCGTGGGCAGGGGCAGACCGCTGGCGGCCGACAGCTCGCTGAGGCCGACCTCGCCTCCGGCGTCGGCCATCCGTTCGAGCAGGTCGAAGGCGCGCTCAAGGGACTGGACGCCACCGCTGGCGGCAGGGGTCTTCGAGGAAGCGTCGGTGGTGCTGGCGCTGGACGTCGGCACGGCGCGGTCCTTTCGGTGCTGGCAGGCAAGGGAGCAGCCTACCGGGCGGCCGGCGTCGGCCCCAGTGTCGGGGTCGGGGCCGTCGCCGCCGGTCAGAGATGGTTTGTCCGGGTGGTGGACGCCCTCGGGAAGTTATCCGCCCGGCTTCCGGTGGCGGTAGCTACATTCTGGATAGCGAAATCTTAATTCCATCCTGTGGAAACCTCCAAGTGTGGCCCCGGTGCGTCAGTGGTCCGTCCGGGCGCTCTTGACTGCTCCCGGATCCCCGGGAAGACTCCGTCAACAGAACGTTGAATTTCGCTCTGTGGAAGTAGATGGGGAGGTTCCGGTGGCCGACGTGGCTGTGGAACTGGTACTGCGCTCGACGCGCGTCATCACTCCCGAGGGGACGCGCGCCGCCTCGGTCGCCGTCGCCGGCGGGACGATCGCGGCCGTGCTCGCACACGACGCCGAGGTACCGGCCGGAGCCCGGCTGGAGGACTTCGGTGACGACGTCCTGCTCCCCGGCCTGGTCGACACCCACGTCCACGTGAACGACCCCGGCCGCACCGAGTGGGAGGGCTTCTGGACGGCCACCCGCGCCGCCGCGGCCGGAGGCATCACCACGATCCTCGACATGCCCCTGAACTCCCTCCCGCCGACCACCACGGTCGACAACCTGCGCGTCAAGCAGGAGGTCGCCCGCGCCAAGGCGCACGTGGACGTCGGCTTCTGGGGCGGGGCCCTCCCGGACAACGTCAAGGACCTCGCGCCGCTGCACGACGCCGGCGTCTACGGCTTCAAGTGCTTCCTGTCGCCCTCGGGCGTGGACGAGTTCCCCGAGCTCGACCAGGAGCAGCTGGCCATCTCCCTCGCCGAGATCACCGGTTTCGGCGGCCTGCTCATCGTGCACGCGGAGGACCCGCACCACCTCGACGCCGCCCCCGTCGTCCCGGGCCCCCGGTACGCCGACTTCCTGGCCTCCCGGCCGCGCGACGCCGAGAACACCGCCATCGGCAACCTCATCGCCCAGGCGAAGCGGCTGAACGCACGCGTCCACGTCCTGCACCTGTCGTCCTCGGACGCGCTGCCGCTGATCGCCGCCGCCAAGGCCGAGGGCGTGCGGATCACCGTCGAGTCCTGCCCGCACTACCTCACCCTCACCGCCGAGGAAGTGCCCGACGGCGCCAGCGAGTTCAAGTGCTGCCCGCCCATCCGCGAGGCCGCCAACCAGGACCTCCTGTGGGACGCGCTCGCCGACGGCACCATCGACTGCATCGTCTCCGACCACTCGCCCTCCACCGCGGACCTGAAGACCAGCGACTTCTCCACCGCGTGGGGCGGCATCTCCTCCCTCCAACTGGGCCTGCCCGCCATCTGGACCGAGGCGCGCAGGCGCGGCCGGACCCTGGAAGACGTCGTCCGCTGGATGTCCGCCGCCCCGGCCGCCCTCGCCGGCCTGTCCCGAAAGGGCGCGATCGAAGCCGGCCGCGACGCCGACTTCGCCGTGCTCGCCCCCGAAGAAACGTTCACCGTGGACCCGGCCGCACTCCACCACCGCAACCAGGTCACGGCGTACGCGGGCAAGACCCTGCACGGCGTCGTGAAGTCCACCTGGCTGCGGGGCACGCAGATCGCCGACCACGGCACCCCGACCGAGCCCACGGGCCTCCTCCTCGAAAGGCAGAACTGACAGTGGCGATTCCCTCCTTCACCGGCAACGCGAACCCGTACGGAGGCGGCGACCCGTACGCGGACTACCGCACCGCGGACTTCCCCTTCGCCCAGTACGCGAACCTCGCCGCCCGTGAGCTGGGCGCCGGTGTCATCGCCGCCAACGACGAGTTCTTCGCCCAGCGCGAGAACCTGCTGATCTCCGAGGCCGCGCACTTCGACCCCGAGGACTTCGGCCACAAGGGCAAGGTCATGGACGGCTGGGAGACCCGCCGCCGGCGCGGCGTCTCCGCCACCCAGCCCTGGCCGACCCCCGAGGACCACGACTGGGCACTGGTGCGGCTGGGCGCCCCCGGCGTCATCCGCGGCATCGTCGTCGACACCGCCCACTTCCGCGGCAACATGCCGCAGGCCGTCTCCATCGAGGCCACCAACTGGGAGGGCGCCCTCGCGCCGACCCCGGAGGAGCTCCAGGGCGACGACGTGAAGTGGACGACCATCGTCCCCCGCACGGCGGTCGGCGGCCACGCCGCCAACGGCTTCGAGGTCGACGCCGAACAGCGCTTCACCCACCTGCGCGTCAACCAGCACCCCGACGGCGGCATCGCCCGCCTGCGCGTCTACGGCGAGGTCCTGCCCGACCCGAAGTGGCTCGCGGCGCTCGGCTCCTTCGACGTGGTGGCGCTGGAGAACGGCGGCTCCGTGCAGGACGCCTCCAACCGCTTCTACTCCCCGCCGACCAACACCATCAACCCGGGCCGCTCCCGCAAGATGGACGACGGCTGGGAGACCGCCCGCCGCCGCGACAACGGCAACGACTGGATCCGCTACCAGCTCGTCACCGAGTCCGAGATCCGCGCCGTCGAGATCGACACCGCGTACCTCAAGGGCAACTCGGCCGGCTGGGCCTCGCTGTCGGTCAAAACCGGCGAGGAGGGCGAGTGGACGGAGTTCCTGCCGCGGACCCGCCTGCAGCCCGACACCAACCACCGCTTCGTACTGGCCACCCCGGCGGTGGGCACCCACGTCCGGATCGACATCTTCCCGGACGGCGGCTTCTCCCGCCTGCGCCTGTTCGGCTCCCTGACGGAGGCCGGCGCGGCGGCGCTGACCGCCCGTCACCAGGAGCTGGGCGGCTGACGCCGTACCCGTGACCGCCCCGGGGGCCGACACCCCCGGGGCCGGCACACCGTTCAGGGGCGCACCGGATTTCCGGCGCGCCCCTGAACCGATTCCCCGCCGGTGCGGGTCAGAGCACCAGCGCGGCCACGACTTCCTCGTCCTCGAACGCGCCGGTGGGCCTGAAGCCGAGCTCCGCGTAGAGGCGCGTGGCGGGCGCGTTGTCCGGGTGGTACGAGAGCCGTACCTTCCGGCAGGACGGCACCGCGGCGAGCCGCCCGACCAAGGCGCGCACCGCGGCCCGTCCCACCCCCCTGCCCTGCTCGGCAGCGTCGACGATCATGCCGCCGATCCAGTGGGTGCCGCCGTCCTCGTCGTACGCCCACATCACGTGTCCCACGACGGTGTCGCCCGCGCGGATCGCGAGCGAATGCCACACCCCGGGGCCGGCCCGCCCTGGGCGTGCGCGGCCGCGGGCCCGGAGGGGGCTACGCGGCGTGGCCGCCGTCGACCGCGAACTCCGCCCCCGTGACGTAGCCCGCCCCCGGCCCGGCGAGGAACGCCACCACGTCCGCGACCTCCTCGGCCCGCCCGAACCGGCCCAGTGCCGTCATGGCCGCCTGCGGGCCCGCGTACGGCCCGTCGGCCGGGTTCATGTCGGTGTCGACGGGCCCCGGATGCACCACGTTCGCGGTGATCCCGCGTCCGCCGAGTTCCCGGGCCAGAGCCTTGGTCAGTCCGATCGTCGCGGCCTTGCTCATCGCGTACAGCACTCCGCCCGGCCCGGGCACCCGCTGCGCCATGCAGCTGCCGATGGTGATGATCCGTCCACCCTCCCGCATACACCCGGCGGCGGCCCGGGCCGCGAGGAACGCGCCCCGCACATTGACGCCGAGCACCCGGTCGACGTCGGCCGGTCCGACCTCCTCCATGGGGCCGACCAGCCCCACCCCGGCGTTGTTGACGAGCACGTCGAGCCGCCCGAACCGCCGTACGGTCTCTCCGACCGCGTTCGCGACCTCCGCCGCGTCCCCCGCGTCCGCCCGCAGCGCGACGGCCCGCCGCCCGAGCGCCTCCACCGCCTTGACCACCCCGGCCGCGGCCCCGGCATCGCGGACGTAGGTGATCGCCACGTCCGCTCCCTCCTGCGCCAGCCGCACCGCGACCGCCGCGCCGATGCCCCGGCTCCCCCCGGTCACCAGCGCCACCGTGTTCCCGTCCATGTCCTCTTCCTCCCGCATCATTTGGTTGCGGGTTCAATCAAATAGCCTCCAACCCCCCATCGCTGGCAGGAATCCGACCCCGCGTTCTCGGCGGAGCCGACGGAGAGACGGAGAGCGGGGCGCTGCGCCGTTCGGGCTGTCGTTTGCGTGGCGCGCCGATGACTCCGGGGCGGCCCGGGAGTCTGCTCTTGCGTAGGAGCATCGAGCGAGGAGCGCAGGGACATGGCCGAGCTGACACTGACCACCTTCGTGACACTGGACGGCGTGATGCAGGCGCCCGGCGGGCCCGACGAGGACCGCAGCGACGGGTTCGACTATGGAGGGTGGGCCGCGCCGTACGTCGACGAGGGCATGGGGGAGTTCGTCACCGAGGTGTTCGGCCGGGCCGGGGCGTTCCTGCTCGGGCGGAAGACGTACGAGATCTTCGCCGGGTACTGGCCGCAGCACGACGACCCCGCGGACCCCGTGGCGGGTGGGCTGAACCGGCTGCCCAAGTACGTCGCCTCGACCACCCTCGACGAGCCGGCCTGGGGGCCGGCCACCGTGCTCGACGGGGAGCACCTGCAGAGCGAGATCGTCCGCGCCAAGGACGCGCTGGACGGGGAGCTCCAGGTGCACGGCAGCGGGCAGCTGGCGCAGTGGCTGCTCGCCCGGGACCTGGTCGACGAGATCAATCTGCTGGTGTTCCCCGTGGTCCTGGGCGCGGGGCGCCGGCTGTTCCCCGTCGGCGGGCTGCCGACCGCCTATGCGCTGACGGCCTCCCGTACGACGCGCCTCGGGACGGCCATCCACACCTACCGGCCGACCGGGCGGGCCGCCTTCGGGACCGTCGGCGGGTAGCGGCAGCGCCGGAGCGGGGTCGGGCCGCCGGTGGTGTGGTGGGCGGTGGGTGCTACCGCCGGTCCAGGGACAGCTGGAGCACCCGGCCCTCGCGCAGGACCAGGAGGTCCGGGGATTCGTGTGCCTGGTGGCGGATGCGGCCGACCGGGCCCGGCGGGCGGATGTGCGGGGTGAGGAGCAGGAGGAGGTCCTCCAGGTCCGGGAGCCGGTCCTGGTGGATCTCCTGGCGGGCCGTCAGGGCCCAGCCGCCGTGTTCCGCCGGGCCGAACGCGCCCACGAGCATCCCGCCGACGCGCCATGCCGGGCCCCGCGGAGCGAGCAGGCCGTCCCCCGCCAGGTGGCGGCGCACCTGCGCGAGTACGGTCTCGGGCGTGCTGTCGAGCAGGTCGAACGCCAGGTCCACGGCGTAGAGATCAGCCATGCGCCCGATGCTACGGGCGGAGGACCCGAGGCCCGGAAACGGGTCGCCGCCCATGATCGGCTCCGGTACGGTGTGCCCCGCAACCGTGCGAGCCGCCGATGTCTCCACCTCCCGAGTGACGTTGGAGACCTTCCGTGGCCGTCGCCCCGCCCGTCCCGTACACCGCACCCGGCCGGGCCCGGCTCGCCGATCTGCCGGTGCTGGCCGTCGCCGTCGTGTGGGGCGGGAGCTATCTCGCCGCCAAGGGGATCACCACCGCGCACACCGTGATCGCCGTGCTCGTGCTGCGGTTCGCGCTCGTACTGCCCGTGCTGGTCGTCGCCGGATGGGCGCGGCTGCGCGCGCTCACCCCGGCCCAGCTGCGCGGCGCCGGGCTGCTGGGGCTCGTGCTCGGCGGCATCTTCCTGCTGGAGACCTACGGGGTCGTCCACACCTCCGCCACCAATGCCGGGCTGATCATCAGCCTGACCATGATCTTCACCCCGCTCGCCGAGGCCGCCGTGCGCGGGAGGGCGCCCTCCGCCTCCTTCCTCGGGGCCGCCGCGGCCTCGGTCCTCGGCGTCGTGCTCCTCACGCAAGGTGCCGGGTTCAGCGCGCCCGGCCTCGGTGACCTGCTGATCCTCGGGGCGGCGCTCGCCCGGACCCTGCACGTCCTGCTGATGGCCCGGGTCGAGGCGCTCCAGGGCGCCGACCCGCTCTCCCTGACCACCGTGCAGCTCGGCGGCGCCGTCCTCGTCTTCGCCCTGCTGGCAGCCCTGCCCGGCACCGGTGCGACCCCCTGGGCCGCCGCCGCGGACTTCGGGCCCGCCGAGTGGGCCGGACTGGCCTTCCTCTCCGTCTTCTGCACGCTCTTCGCCTTCTTCGTGCAGATGTGGGCGGTGCGCCGCACCTCGCCCTCCCGGGTCGGTCTGTTGCTCGGCACCGAGCCGCTGTGGGCGGCCGTCGCGGGCATCGCCGTCGGCGGGGAGCACCCGGGGCCCCTCGGCTACGCGGGTGCCGCCTTGGTGCTGGCCGGCACCGCCTGGGGGCGGCGGGCGGTCACGCAGGCCCCCTGAGCGTCCCCGAGCGTGACCGAGCCTTCCCGAGCGTGACCGAGCCTTCCCGGGCGTGATCGAGCGTTCCCGGGCGTCCCCGAGCGTGTCCGGAAAGCGCCGCAGTCAGCCGAGGATCACCGCCGTAGGGTGGCCGGATGCCCTGCTCACCGACCCGGTCACCGATCTGGCAGGCCCGGCAGCTCCTCCAGCCGGACCCGGCGCCGCTCCCGCCGCGACAGCTCGCAGGCCTCCGCGACCCGCAGCGCGGCCAGGGCCTCCCAGCCATCGCAGGGGTTCTCGCCCTGGCCGCGCACCAGGTGCACGAAGGCGTTCAGCTCCGCCTCGTACGCCGGGCCGAAGCGTTCCAGGAAGCCGGTCCACGGCTTGCTGGCGGGCGGCGGGCCGTTCGGCTCGGTCGAGGCGATCGGGGTCCGGTCGTCCAGCCCGGCGGAGACCTGGTCCCGCTCCCCTGCGAGTTCCATCCGCACGTCGTAGCCGGCGCCGTTGCACCGGGTGCCGGTCGCCGTGACCAGGGTCCCGTCGTCCAGTGTGAGGAGGGCCGCGGCCGTGTCGACGTCGCCCGTCTGCCGGAACTGTGGCGGCCCGGCGTCCGATCCGGCCGCGTACACCTCCACCACCTCGTGCCCGGTCACCCACCGCACCATGTCGAAGTCGTGCACCATGCAGTCCCGGTACAGGCCGCCCGAGGCCGCCAGGTAGTCGGCGGCGGGCGGTGCCGGGTCGGCCGTCGTCGTCCGTACGGTGTGCAGCCGTCCCAGAGCTCCGGAGCGGACCAGCTCCCGGGCGGTGAGGTAGCCCGCGTCGAAGCGGCGCATGAAGCCCACCTGGAGCAGTCCTCCGAGGGCGGACACCTCGCGCAGTACGGACAGGGTGCGGGCGAGGTCGGGGGCGACCGGCTTCTCGCAGAACACCGGCAGGCCGCCGCGGATCGCCCGTACGACCAGCTCCGCGTGACCGTCGGTGGAGGAGGCCACGACCACCGCGTCCACGCCCCAGGTGAAGACCTGTTCCACGGAGGGCGCGGCCGTGGCCCCGAGCCGGTCGGCCAGGCGTGCCGCCCGCGCGGGATCGGAGTCGGCGAGCAGGAGCGAGCCCGCCTCCGGGTGGCGGGCGAGCGCCGCCGCGTGGAACGAGCCGATCCGGCCAGTTCCGATAAGCCCGATGCGCATGGATTCAAATTGGCCCGGTCGGCGGAGCCTGTCAATCCGCTCGCATCGATCTTGGGGATTTCGCGCGCTGAGCAGCGATCCCGCCGTGTCGGTCTGCGGGGGCATGCCCCGATGGCCCTTCATGGTCCACCGTGGCGGATACTGGGCGGCTGAAACCGGAATGACCGAATCATGACGGACGGCGCAGCGCGCGGGACGGACGCGGCGGCGGACAAGAGGGACGAGACGGACGAGATGCACGAGGGAAGGGCGCGGCGACGTGGCTAGGGTTCGGACAGGGGTACGCGTCGTGGGCGCCGTGCTCGCGGCGGCGCTGGGGGCCTCGCTCGCGGGTTGCAGCAGTACGGGCGGCAAGCGCGCCGAGGAGCGGGCGAAGGCCGCAGAGGCGGGCCGGCCGGCCGTCTCCACCCCGCGCTGGACCTTCGCGATGGTGACCCATGCGGGCGACGGCGACACCTTCTGGGACATCGTCCAGAAGGGGGCCAAGGAGGCCGCCGCCAAGGACAACATCAACTTCGTCTACTCCCACGACGACCAGGCCCAGCAGCAGGCGCAGTTCGTGCAGAACGCCATCGACCAGAAGGTCGACGGGATCGTCGTCAGCCTGGCCAAGCCCGAGGCCCTCAAGGACGTCGTCCAGAAGGCCGTCAAGGCCGGCATCCCGGTGATCACGGTCAACTCCGGTTCCGCCCAGTCCGCCGCGTACGGCGCCCTCACGCACATCGGCCAGGACGAGACGGTCGCGGGCGAGGCCGTCGGCACCGAGCTGGGCCGGCGCGGCCGCAAGAAGGCCGTCTGCGTCCTGCACGAGCAGGGCAACGTCGGTCACGAGCAGCGCTGCGCCGGCGCGAAGAAGACCTTCCCGGGAGAGATGGAGAACCTGTACGTCGAGGGCACGAACATGCCCTCCGTGCAGGCCGCCGTCCAGGCCAAGCTCCAGGCCGACCCGTCCATCGACGCGATCCTCACCCTCGGTGCGCCCTTCGCCCCCACCGCGGTCAAGGCCAAGGACGCCGCCGGGAGCAAGGCCGAGGTCGACACCTTCGACCTCAACGAGTCGGTGGCCCGCGACCTGAAGTCCGGCGCCCTCGGCTTCGCCGTGGACCAGCAGCCCTTCCTGCAGGGATACGAGGCCATCGACCTGCTGTGGCTCTACCGCTACAACGCCGACGTGCTCGGCGGCGGACGTCCCGTGCTCACCGGACCGCAGATCGTCACCGCAGCCCAGGCAGCCGAGCTGGAGGAGTACATCGAGCGGGGCAGCCGATGACCGCCGCCACCGCCGTCGACGAACGGCTCGCCCCGGCATCGCTCCTGCGCCGGCTGCTCGCGCGCCCCGAGCTGGGCGCGGTGGTCGGCGCCGTGGCCGTCTTCGTGTTCTTCTCCATCGTCGCCCCCACCTTCCTGCAGGCCTCCAGTCTCAGCACGATCCTGTACTCGGCCTCCACCATCGGGATCATGGCGGTCCCCGTGGCGCTGCTGATGATCGGCGGCGAGTTCGACCTCTCGGCGGGTGTCATGGTCACGACCTCCGCCCTGGTGAGCTCGATGTTCAGCTACCAGATGACCGCCAACGTCTGGGTCGGCGTCGGCGTGTCCCTGCTGGTCGCCCTCGCCATCGGCTTCTTCAACGGCTTCATGCTGACGCGCACGAAGCTGCCCAGCTTCATCATCACCCTCGGCACCTTCCTGATGCTGACCGGTCTGAACCTCGGATTCACCAAGCTGATCAGCGGCACGGTCTCCACCAAGTCCATCGCCGACATGGAGGGCTTCCCCTCCGCCCGCGCCCTCTTCGCCTCGAAGTGGGAGATCGGCTCGGTCACCCTCCAGATCACCGTCCTGTGGTGGCTGGCCCTGGTCGCCGTCGCGACGTGGATCCTGCTGCGCACCCGTGCCGGCAACTGGATCTTCGCCGTGGGTGGCGGGGCCGACGCGGCCCGCGCGGTCGGCGTGCCCGTCGTGAAGACCCGCATCGGCCTCTACATGGGTGTCGCCCTGTGCGCCTGGATCTCCGGCCAGCACATCCTCTTCTCCTTCGACGTGGTCCAGTCCGGCGAGGGCGTGGGCAACGAGTTCCTCTACATCATCGCGGCGGTCATCGGCGGCTGCCTCATGACCGGCGGCTACGGCTCCGCCATCGGCTCGGCGGTCGGTGCCTTCATCTTCGGCATGACCAGCAACGGCATCGTGTACGCGCAGTGGAACCCGGACTGGTTCAAGTTCTTCCTCGGCGCGATGCTCCTGCTGGCCACGCTGCTCAACGCATGGGTCCGCAAGCGGGCGGAGGCGAGCAAGTGACCACCATCGGAGCCACCACCGCCGGCGGCGGGACGACCGCCCTGGTGAAGCTGACCGGAGTCAGCAAGTTCTACGGCAACATCCGCGCCCTCCAGGACGTCTCCCTGGAGGTCTCCGCGGGCGAGATCACCTGCGTCCTGGGCGACAACGGCGCCGGCAAGTCCACCCTCATCAAGATCATCGCGGGGCTGCACCGGCACGACGCCGGCACCTTCGAGATCGAGGGCGAGGAGACGGTCCTCGCCAACCCGCGCGCGGCCCTCGACCGCGGCATCGCGACGGTCTACCAGGACCTCGCCGTGGTCCCGCTCATGCCCGTCTGGCGCAACTTCTTCCTCGGCTCCGAGCCGACGAAGGGCCGCGGCCCGCTGCGCCGCCTCGACGTGCAGGCCATGCGCCACACCACCCGCGACGAGCTGCTGCGCATGGGCATCGACCTGCGCGACGTGGACCAGCCCATCGGCACCCTGTCCGGCGGCGAGCGCCAGTGCGTGGCCATCGCCCGCGCCGTGTACTTCGGGGCGAAGGTCCTCGTACTCGACGAGCCGACCGCGGCCCTCGGGGTCAAGCAGTCCGGCGTGGTCCTCAAGTACGTCGCAGCGGCCCGCGACGCCGGTCTCGGTGTGGTCCTGATCACCCACAACCCGCACCACGCGCACCTGGTCGGGGACCGCTTCGTGCTGCTCAAGCGCGGCACCATGGCGGGCAGTCACACCCGCGACTCGATCACCCTGGACGAGCTCACCCGCCAGATGGCGGGCGGCTCCGAGCTCGACGAGCTGAGCCACGAACTGGAGCGGGTGGCAGAATCGGGACCGGGCGTCACGGACGCCGCGGCCCGCGCAGCCGGCCGCACCGGACCGGCGGGCCCGACCGACCAGGCCACCCGCACCACCGCACCCACGAGGGACGACACGACTCGATGAGCACGTACCGGGACTTCACGCTCACCCACCGCGGGTCGGCGCGAGGCACCGTCCTGCGCACCATCGGCACCCGCGAGCGGCGGTCGCACCTGACCGCCCCGCGCGTCCCGACCGTCGGCATCGACATCGGCGGCACCAAGGTGATGGCCGGGGTCGTCGACGCCGACGGGATCATCCTGGAGAAGATCCGCACCGAGACCCCGGACAAGTCCAAGAGCCCCAAAGTGGTCGAGGACACCATCGTCGAGCTCGTGCTCGACCTCTCCGACCGGCACGACGTGCACGCCGTCGGCATCGGCGCGGCCGGCTGGGTGGACGCCGACCGCTCCCGGGTCCTCTTCGCACCCCACCTGGCCTGGCGCGACGAGCCCCTGCGCGACGCCCTCCAGGCCCGGCTCGCGGTCCCCGTCATGGTCGACAACGACGCCAACACCGCCGCCTGGGCGGAATGGCGTTTCGGCGCCGGACGCGGCGAGGACCACCTCGTCATGATCACGCTCGGCACCGGCATCGGCGGCGCCATCCTCGAAGGCGGCCAGGTCAAGCGCGGCCGCTACGGGGTCGCCGGCGAGTTCGGCCACATGCAGGTCGTCCCCGGCGGCCACCGCTGCCCCTGCGGCAACCGTGGCTGCTGGGAGCAGTACAGCTCCGGCAACGCCCTGGTGCGCGAGGCCCGCGAGCTGGCCGCCGCCGACTCCCCGGTGGCGTACAACATCATCGCCAGGGTCGGCGGGAACGTCTCGGAGATCACCGGGCCGCTGATCACCGAGCTGGCCCGCGAGGGCGACGCCATGTGCGTCGAGCTGCTCCAGGACATCGGCCAGTGGCTCGGGGTCGGCATCGCCAACCTCGCCGCCGCCCTCGACCCGTCCTGTTTCGTCATCGGCGGCGGCGTCAGCGCCGCCGACGACCTGCTGATCGGCCCCGCCCGGGATGCCTTCCGACGCCACCTCACCGGCCGCGGCTACCGCCCCGAGGCCCGTATCACCAAGGCCCAGCTCGGTCCCGAGGCGGGTATGGTCGGCGCCGCCGACCTCGCCCGGCTCGTCGCCCGGCGTTTCCGCCGCGCCACCCGCCGACGGGTCGAACGCCACGAGCGCTACGCCCAACTGGGCCAGTTCGCCCGCAGACGCGAGACCGCCGCACCCGAGGACCAGGACCAGGACCAGCCGTGAACCCGCCCACCCTGCCCCACCAGGCCTCGGCCCCCGACGAGGGCGGCACGCCCGCGCCCGCCGCCGAGGACCGCAGGCACGTCGTCAAGCGCCGCTGGATCACTGCGATCATCATCGTGCTGCTGATCGGCGTGCCCGCGGGCTACCTGGCGATCTCCACCCAGCAGAGCCGCGAGAGCGGCCGGGACAAGGCCGCCAAGGTCGGTGCGTCCAAGGTGCGCCCCGGCTGGCCCTCCCGGGTGCAGCGCAGCATCTACGAGGTGCCGATCCCGTCGAAGGCCTGGAAGGTCGGGTTCCTGGAGACCAACAACTGGCGCACGAGCCGGCTCTTCACCCAGTTCGCGGTGACCCCGGCCGACCTGGACGCCTTCCTCGCCTCCGTCGGCACCGGCCGCGGCGAGCTGGTCCGCGGCGAGGTCACCATCTCGCCCCACGACGCCGAGGTCGCGGGTTGGAGCTGGAGCCCCCGCGCCACCTGGTACGGGACCAGCCTGGAGCAGGCCGACCCGCGTCCCGACCGGGACATCACGGTGGACCTCACCGACCCCGAGCACCCGAAGGTCTACGTGGTCTCCACGGCCACCCCGTGAACGCCGGCTCGTGAAACGGGCCCGCCGCGGTACTAGCCTGGGATCATGAAGCTCACCAAGCGGCTGCACTCCTGCGTCCAGTTGGAGAAGGACGGGCGCACGCTCGTCATCGACCCGGGCGCCTTCAGCGAACCGGACGCCGGTCTCGGGGCGGACGCCCTGCTGGTCACCCACGAACACCCGGACCACTTCGACGAGGGCCGACTGCGGGCCGCCCTCGATGCGAATCCGGCGGCCGGGCTGTGGACCCTGCGCAGCGTCGCCGAGCGGTTGGCCTCCGCCTACCCGGGCCGGGTGCACACCGTCGGCCACGGCGACACCTTCACCGCGGCCGGGTTCGGGGTGCAGGTGCACGGCGAGCTGCACGCCGTGATCCACCCGGACATGCCGCGGGTCACGAACGTCGGCTACCTCGTGGAGGGGTCCCTCTTCCACCCGGGCGACGCGCTGACCGTGCCGGGGGTCCCGGTGGAGACCCTGATGGTGCCGGTGCACGCGCCCTGGAACAAGGTCTCCGAGGTGATCGACTACCTCCGCGAGGTCGCGCCGCGCCGGGCCCTGGACATCCACGACGCCTACCTCGCCGACATCGCCCGGCCGATCTACGACGTCGCCCTGGACACGCTGGGCGGCACCGACCACGGGCGGCTCGCCCCGGGGGACAGCACCGAGCTGTGACGGTCGCTGTCGGTGCCGGACGGTAGGTTGGCGGGTATGCGTATCGCCACCTACAACGTCAACTCCATCACCGCCCGGCTGCCGCGCCTGCTGGCCTGGCTGGAGAGCTCCGGCACCGACGTCCTGTGCATCCAGGAGACCAAGTGCTCGGCGGAGCAGTTCCCGCACGAGCAGCTGCGCGAGCTGGGCTACGAGGCGGCCGTCAACGCCACCGGCCGCTGGAACGGCGTGGCCCTGCTCTCCAAGGTCGGCCTGGACGACGTGGTCACCGGGCTGCCGGGCGGCCCCGACTACGAAGGCGTCCAGGAGCCCCGGGCGATCTCCGCCACCTGCGGCGGGGTGCGGGTCTGGTCGGTGTACGTGCCCAACGGCCGCGAGGTCGAGCACGACCACTACGGTTACAAGCTGGACTGGTTCCGCTCCCTGGCCGCGGCCGTCACCGAGGACGCGGCCGGCCCGCGCCCCTTCGCCGTGCTCGGCGACTTCAACGTGGCCCCGACCGACGAGGACGTGTACGACCCGGCCGTCTTCGAGGGCCTCACCCACGTCACCCCGGCCGAGCGGGCGGCCCTGGAGGCGCTGCGCGCCGTCGGCCTCTCGGACGTCTTCCCGCGCGCGCTGAAGTACGACCGGCCGTACACCTTCTGGGACTACCGGATGCTCGCCTTCCCCAAGAACAAGGGCATGCGCATCGACCTGGTCTACGGCAACGAGCCCTTCACCAAGGCCGTCACGGACGCCTATGTCGACCGCGAGGAGCGCAAGGGCAAGGGTGCCTCCGACCACGCACCGGTCGTCGTCGACCTCGATCTCGACCGGTAGGCCCGGAGCCCCGCCGGCGGCCGGTCCCGGGCGGCCGATCCGGGGCGGCGGATCCAGGCGCGCCCTGTGGCCAGCTGCGGATCCTGGTGCGACGCTGGGCGGTATGAACATCCCTTTCCTGGACAACTGGCTGAACCGGCGTGGAGCGGAACAGCGTGCGGGGCTCGCCGACGCCCTCGTGGGCGACCCCGAGGGCGTCGCCGAGTTGTTCTCGGAGTGCGAGATGCTGCGGGTCCATGCACGGGCGGCCGGGCTCGAACTCGACGGGAGCCCGGCTTCGTTGGACTCCCTCGACCAGCTGATGCCGCGCTGGCGGCGGGACCCCGAGGTGGTGCCCTGGCTCGGCAACGACGCGGGTTTCTACCTCGGCACCGTGATCGTCCGGACCGTCCCGGGGGCGGCCTGGCAGGTGTGGCCCAACGGCCAGCCAGTGATCCGCCTGGCCTCCGGCCGGGAGCTGAACGTCATCGAGTCGGGGGTGTCCTGGGCGATGACCGGTTCCCCCGAGCTCAGCCAGGCGTACGCGGAGGCCTCCGAGGGCTGACCCGCCCCGCGGCCCGCCGCGGCAGACGGCGGCGCACCGCGGCGCACCTCGGCTCGCGGCGGCGGACGGCGTGTCGCGGCGAAGTGGCTTCCACCGCTGGATAGTTTGCGCTCGCCGGCATCCGACACCGAGTGGGCAGGGCAGCGCATGGCCGTCGATCCTCTGATCGAGCTGCGGGACGTCAACAAGCACTTCGGACCGCTGCACGTGCTGCGGGACGTCAGCCTCACCGTCGGCCGCGGGGAGGTGGTGGTGGTCATCGGGCCCTCCGGCTCCGGGAAGTCCACCCTGTGCCGGGCGATCAACCGGCTGGAGACCGTCGAGTCGGGCACGATCCTCATCGACGGGGAGCCGCTGCCCGCCGAGGGCAGGGAGCTGGCCCGGCTGCGCGCCGAGGTGGGGATGGTCTTCCAGTCCTTCAACCTGTTCGCGCACAAGACGGTCCTGGCCAACGTCTCGCTCGCGCAGGTCAAGGTCCGCGGTCGGGCGAGGGGCGAGGCGGACCGGCGTTCCGGGGAGCTGCTGGAGCGCGTCGGCCTCGCCGACCAGGCGGACAAGTTCCCCGCCCAGCTCTCCGGCGGCCAGCAGCAGCGCGTGGCCATCGCCCGCGCCCTCGCCATGGACCCGAAGGCCCTGCTCTTCGACGAGCCCACCTCCGCACTGGACCCGGAGATGATCAACGAGGTGCTGGAGGTCATGCGGCAGCTCGCCCGGGAGGGCATGACCATGGTCGTGGTCACCCACGAGATGGGCTTCGCCCGCTCCGCCGCCCACCGCGTGCTGTTCATGGCCGACGGCCGGATCGTCGAGGATCGCACCCCGGAGGAGTTCTTCACCGCCCCCGCGAGCGACCGGGCCAAGGACTTCCTCTCCAAGATCCTCAAGCACTGAGGGCTTCTGGAGGGCGGGCCGTCCGGGCCCGGCCGCTGCCGGGGATCACCGCTCGCGCAGCGGTACCGAGACGTAGCTGGGGTCGCCCTGGGGCGAGGAGAAGGTCAGCTGCGCGCCGGCGGGGTTGTGCTCGATGTAGAGCGGGTCGACGGTGTCGATGACCAGCGCGAGCCGGTGGCCCGCGGGCACGTCGTAGGCGGTGGAGAAGAGTTCCAGGTCCACGCCGAAGGCCCGGCCCGGGGTCTTGCCGTGGAAGGTGTACGGGGCGTTGCTGACCAGCTTGCCGATGCCGAGCGGGCCGACGTCGTAGAGGTACGCGACGAAGGTGCCGTCGCCCTTGGTGGGCGTGACGGTGGTGTGCAGCCGGACCGTGCCGCGGATCCGGCGGGCCTCGTCGTAGCGCCCCGACCGCCAGACGGCGGCGAAGGAGCGGGGGAGGAGAGGGATCGAGGCGATCGGGGGCGCCTTGAAGAACTGGTCGAGGACGCTGGAGAGGAGTACGACGCCGCCGTTGGCCCCGGAGTCGATGTTCGCGAACAGGTGCTCGCTGTCGGAGAGCGCGATCCTCTCGGTGCCGCCGGAGCCGACCGAGGCCCAGTCGGCGTACCCCTCGTAGCCGTTGTCGCTACGGGACTTGATCTGCACCGGGGCCTCGGTGTCGACGCCGTTGCGCTCCCCCTTGAGGTAGCGGTCGAACCAGCGGTGGGCGTTGTTCCAGGTGTCGTTGGGCAGGCCGAGTAGGCCGGTGCCCTCGGCCGTGGCATGGTCTCCGGGGCGGAACTCCAGCCGCTTGGGGCCGGTCAGCCGCTCGTAGAACTGCGCGTACTGGTTGGGCGGGAAGACCGTGTCGCCCCAGGCGTTGCCGAGCATGATCGCGGCGCCGTTGGCGTTGATCCGGTCCACCTGCTCGGAGGCCGACCGCTTTCTGCCCCACTCGATCATCTGCTGCTCGCGGTCCAGCCGGGAGCCGAGGAAGTCACCCAGGATCGACTGGAGTTCGGGGCCGGGGCGGCCGGTGAGGTATCCGGCGGCCCCGAGCAGCCCGGCGGCCTGGAGGTGCTGGGTGCGGCCCGAGTAGATGGACTCGATGAGGTCGGCCCAGCCGCTCATGGCGACCACCGCCTTGACCCGCGGATCGTGTGCGGAGGCCAGCAGGGTGATGCCGGCGCCGTAGGAGACCCCGCCCAGGCCGATGCGGTCCGCGTCGGCGGGGGTGTGGGCGAGGGCCCAGTCGATGACGGCGGAGACGTCGGCGACGTCCGGCGGCCCGGCCACCTCGATGCGGCCGCCGGAGAGCCAGAAGCCGCGGGAGGTGTAGGAGACCACGACATAGCCGGAGTCGGCCAGCCTCTTGGCCTGGGCGATGTATTCGATCTGCGGCAGCCCCCAGCTGGTGGGCAGCACGATCAGCGGATACTTCCGGCCGCTCTGGGCTCCTGCCGGGGTGAAGACGTTGCCCTTGAGGGTGATGCCGTCGGAGCCGGGAATGTCGTGAAAGCGTAGGTCTGCGGCGGCGGTCCGCGCGGCGGCGGACACGGTGGCCGCGGCGGGTACGGGTGCCGCCTGGGCCTGGTGGGGGGCCAGGCCCAGGGCGGTCGCCGCCAGGAGTGCCGCCACGGCCGCGGCGGTGGTGGTGCGTTCCATCGGTCGCTCCTCGCGTGCACCGGAGTCCTAAAAGTGACCCGACGGTAACGGGAGCGTCTTACCGAAGGTAACCCGTCGGTAAGTTACGTGGTGGTAACAATTGAACGAAAGTCAGCAGTGTGGTCCGCGGGTCAGCCGTTCTGCGGGGCGGCGGACAGGGCGCTCTTGGCCTTCCACTGGTCCCAGGAGAGGTTCCACTCGCCGTAGCCGTTGCCGATGTCGGCGTTGCCCTTGGAGCCCGCGCCGACCACCTCGAAGGCGTCGCCGATCTGGGACTGGGCGAAGAACTCCGCGGCGTTGGCGTCGCTCATCCCCACGCAGCCGGAACTGCTGTTGGTCCGACCGAAGTTGGCCTCGTTCCACGGGGCGGCGTGCGCGTACATGCCGGACCAGGTGAGCCGCATCGAGTAATCGACCATCTTGTCGTAGGCGTTGTCCAGGCCCACCGTCTGGGAGTCCATCCGGATGGTGCCCTCCTTCGACATGATCACCATCTTCCCGGACCAGGACGCCTTCTTGCCGCCCGGAGTGCCGGCCGAGATCGGGATCGCCTTCTGCGCCTGGCCGTCCTCGGTCACCGTCAGCTTCTTGGTGTCGAGGCTGACCTGCACCCGGCGGTCCTTGCCGATCTTGAACTCGGTGTTGTAGTCCCGGGCGAACAACCCGCCGCCCTTGCCGGAGTCCACACCGTTCAGGTTCATCTCGACCTTCACCTCGGTGCCGGACTTCCAGTAGTCCTTCGGCCGCCAGTCGATACGGTCGTTGCCGGAGTGGTCCTTGATCCAACCCCAGGAGCCCTCGGTGTTGTCCGACGTGGTGACCTTGAGCTGCTTCTCCACCTCGGCCTTGTTCGTCACCGGGTTGTCGAAGACGATCGACACCGGCATCGCCACGCCCACCGTGCTGCCCTTGGGGACGTTGATCGAGACCTTGTTCACCCGGTCGGCGGCGCTGGTCGTGAACTGCGTGACGGCGCTCTGGCTCTCGGTGTTCTGTGCCTCCACCTTGTACTCCCCACCGGGCGGGGCGTTGCGCTCCGAGGTCCAGGTCCTGCCGTCGTCGGCTATCTTGCCGGGCAGCTCCGCGCCCTTGGCGTCGGTCACCTTCACCTGCGCCAGCTTGCCCTCGGCGACGGTCACGGTCACCGGCTGGCCCGCCTTGACCTGATCGCCCGTGAGGTTCACCGAGACCGCCATGGGCGCCTTCGACTTCGGTTCGTCCTTGCCCTTGCCGTCGCTTCCGCCGTCACTCCCGCCCGAGCAGGCGGTCAGCGCGGCGGCCAGGAGTGCGGTGCCCGCAATGGCGGTGCGGCGTGTGCGGCTCAACGAAGGGCCCCTTCGAGTCGTGGTGGTGATGGGCGTTCGCACATGAGGATGGGAACGGGACGACTCTAGGTTGCGCAAACAGCGGAAAAGCTCGGCCTCCGCGTTGTGACGTGGACCGCAGCGAAACGGTCATCGTCCGGTCACATGCGCCGCGCACTCCGGTCACGGGCGGCTGTGAGAGTCCTGTGAACGACCCCGCACGACGAACAGGAAGGCCGTCAGCCGTGTGCGCACTGCTCGTTACCCCCGCCCGGCAGGACCAGGACCAGGATCAGGAGCTCCGGGTGCGCACCCTGTCCCTCCCCGAATACCGGGCCTTCCTCTGCCGGACCCGGGCGGCGAGCTTTCTCCAGCACCCGTCCTGGGCCCGGGTGAAGGACCTCTGGCGCTCGGAAATGGTCGGATGGCACTCGCCCGGGGGCGAGATCGAAGGTGCCGGGCTCGTTCTCTATCGGCAATTTCCCGGCACCCGCAAATACTTCGCCTACCTCCCCGAAGGGCCCGTCGCCGACTGGGCCGACCCGCGCATCGACCGCTGGCTGGACCCGCTCAAGCGACACCTGCGCGCCGCCGGGGCCTTCGCCGTCCGCATGGGCCCCAGCCCCGCCTACCGCCGCTGGGACGCCGCCGCCGCCAAGGCCGGTACCGGAGCGGGCCGCCGGATATCCGACGTCCTCGCCACCGAGGTCGACCCGGTCGGCGCCGCCCTCGCCGACCGGCTGCGCTCCCGCGGCTGGAAGCGCTGCGGCGGCGAGGACGACGGCGACGCCCAGCCCCGCCACGTCTTCCGCGTCCCGCTCGCCAGGCGCTCCCTCGACGACCTGTGGTCAGGCCTCAACCAGGAGTGGCGGCGCAACGTGCGCAAGGCCGACAAGGCAGGAGTGGAGACCGTTCTCGGCACCCCCGCGGACCTGCCCGAGTTCTACCGGCTGCTGCGGATCACCGAGGAGCGCGACGGCTTCCGGCTCGGCCGCTCCCTCGCCTACTACGAGCAGCAGTACCGCGTCCTGAACGAGGAACAGCCCGGCCGGATGCGGCTCTACCTGGCCGTCCACCGCGGCGAGATCCTCGCCGCCCACACCATGATCAGCACCGGCGCCAGGGTCTGGTACCAGACCGGTGCCTCCGCCGACCACCGGCGCGAAGTGCGACCCAGCAACGCCCTGCAGTGGCGCATGATGCGCGATGCGCACGCCCTCGGTGCCGACGAGTACGACATGCGCGGGGTACCCTCCACCCTCGACCCCGACGAACGTTCCTTCGGGCTGCTGCGCTGGAAGCTCGGCACCGGCGGGCAGGTCGTCGAAACGCTCGGTGAATGGGAGATCCCGATGGACGGAGTCGCCAACGCGACGCTCCACAAGGCGTTCCAGGCCTACCTGGCCCGCCGGTGACGGCCACCGACACCAGACCGGCCGGCCCCGCCGCCGCCGCCGACGGCGCGGCACCGGCGCAGAGCTCGGTGCTGCGCAGCGGCGCGCTCATGGCGGCCGGCTCGATCGTCTCCCGCGCCACCGGCTTCATCCGCTCCGCCGTCGTCGTCGCCGCGCTGGGCACCGGACTCCTCGGCGACGGCTACGCCGTGGCCAACACCGTCCCGAACATCATCTACATCCTGCTCGTCGGCGGAGCGCTCAACGCCGTCTTCGTGCCCGAGCTGGTCCGGGCCGCCAAGGAACACGCCGACGGCGGAGCCGCCTACACCGACCGGCTGCTCACCGCCTGCACCGCGGCCCTCGTCGCCGTCACCGCCGCAGCGGTCCTCGCCGCCCCGCTCATCGTCTCGGCGTACACCGGCTACACCGGTGCCCAGGCGAGCACCACCGTGGCCCTGGCCCGCTACTGCCTGCCCCAGATCCTCTTCTACGGGCTCTTCACCCTCCTCGGCCAAGTGCTGAACTCCCGCGGTCGGTTCGGCGCCATGATGTGGACCCCGGTCCTCAACAACATCGTCATCATCGCCGTCTTCGGGCTGTTCCTGTACGTCTCCCACGACGCCGCCGGCGGCCTCACCGCCGCCGAGACCCGGCTCCTGGGCCTCGGCACCACCGCGGGCATCGTCGTCCAGGCCCTCGCCCTCGTCCCGTCGCTGCGCGCGGCCCGCTTCCGCTGGCGCCCCCGCTTCGACTGGCGCGGCAGCGGCCTCGGCCGCCCCCTGCGCAACGCGGGCTGGCTCGTCCTGCTCGTCCTCACCAACCAGATCGCCTACTGGGTCGTCACCCGGCTCTCCACCGCGACCGGACAGCGGGCGGTCGAGGCCGGCCTCGCGGGCGGCGCCGGCTACACCGCCTACAGCAACGCCTACCAGCTGTGGATCGTCCCGCAGGGCATCATCACCGTGTCCCTCGTCACCGCCCTGATGCCCCGGATGAGTTCCGCCGCCACCGACGGCGACCTCGGCGCCGTCCGCCGCGACGTCTCCTCCGCACTGCGCTCCAGCGCCGCCCTCGTCGTGCCCGCCGCCGCCCTCATGGCCGCCCTCGCCCCCTGGGTGATGGGCAGCGTCTTCGGGTACGGGCGCACCGGTGCCGCCGACATCGAGGTCATGGCCGGCATGCTCGCGGCCTTCGCCCCCGGCCTGGTCGCCTTCTCCGCGCAGTACGTGCTCTCCCGGGGCTTCTACGCCCTCTCCGACACCCGCACCCCCTTCTTCCTCAACCTCGTCATCGTCACCCTCAACGCCGGACTGTCGGCCGCCGCCTACCTCCTGCTCTCCCCGCGCTGGGCGGTCACCGGCATGGCCGCCGCCTCCTCCGCCGCCTTCCTCGCGGGCGCCGCCGTCACCGGATACGCCCTCGCGCGACGGCTCGGCCCGCGCTCCGGCAGCCGCACCGCACGCCGCGCCACGGCCGTACGCACCCACCTGCGGCTGCTCGCCGCCTGTGCGCCCGCCGCCGTCGCGGCCCACGCGACCGCCCGCGCCGCCGAGCGCTTCGGCGACTTCGCCGCCGTCGGCGCGGGAACCGCGGCCCTCGTCCTGCTCGTCGTCCTCCTTGCCCGGCCGCTGCGCCTGGCCGAGATCACCGACCTGCTGGACTCCCTGCGGCGCAAGACCGGCCGGTAGCGGGAGGAGAAGCCGAAGAACGCCTTGGGATACTGACCGGATGCCACGTGTACTGCTGATCGAGGACGACCCTTCCGTCCGCGAGGGGGTGGGCCTCGGCCTGCGCCGCCGCGGCCACGACGTGCGGGCCGCCGAGACCGGGGAGGACGGACTCGCCCTGATGGCGGCCTTCCGACCCGAGCTCGTGCTGCTGGACCTGATGCTGCCCGGCATCAACGGCGTCCAGGTCTGCCACCGCATCCGCCAGACCAGCGAGGTTCCGATCATCATGCTCACCGCACGTGGCGACGACTTCGACATCGTCATCGGGCTGGAGGCGGGCGCCGACGACTACATCGTCAAACCCGCCCGCACCGAGGTCATCGAAGCCCGCATCAAGGCCGTCCTGCGCCGGCTCAGCGACCCGGTGGGGTCCCGTCCCGGCATCGAGACGCACGGCGAACTCGCCATCGACCGCGCCGGGCTGACCGTCGCGAAGAACGGCGACCGCGTCGCCCTCGCCCCCAGCGAGATCAAGCTCCTGCTGCACCTGTCGGCCTCGCCCGAGCAGGTCTTCTCCCGCCAGCAGCTCCTGGAGTACGTCTGGGACCACAGCTACCACGCCGACGCCCGGCTCGTGGACGCCTGCGTACGCCGCCTGCGCCACAAGATCGAGGACCCCGCCCGCAGCCCCCGCTACATACAGACCGTGCGCGGCTTCGGCTACCGCTTCGGCCCCCTGTAGGCCGCGGTGCGACGCATAGCCCCCCTGGGGCTGCGCACCCGGCTGATAGCGGCCTTCCTCCTGGTCGCCGCGATCAGCGCGGGAACCACCGCGGCCCTGACCTACCAGCAGGCGCGCAACGCCATCCTCAAACAGACCCAGGACACCGCCGTCAGCACCCTGCGCGACCAGGTCGAGCAGCAGCAGCTCCAGTTGCCGCTGGACCAGCAGGAACTGCAGCGCATCGTCATCGAGCTCGGCAAGCGCGGTAAACCCCACCCGTGGATCGTCTTCGGCGAGTACGGCGGCCTACGCGTCTCCACCAACCCCGGCACGCCCACGTCCACCGTGATCACCGACAGCCTGCGCGACCGGGTCCGCAACAACCAGTACGCCGCCTTCCAGCGCGTCGAGGACCAGCGCGGCAACCCCTGGCTCACGATCGGCGTCCCCGCGGTCTTCGAGCACAACGGATTCACCGATTCCACCGGCGTCGTCTTCTACGCCAGCGTCCCGCTCTCCGGCGAGAAGCAGACCGTCGAAGCCATGGTCGAGGCCGCCCAGCAGGGCGCCGTACCGGGCCTGGCCATCGCCGTCGTCCCCGCCCTGCTGGCCGCCCGCAGCGTGCTGCGGCCGGTCCGCGACATGCGCCGCGCCGCACAGAAACTGGGACGCGGCCGCCTCGACACCCGCATCGAGGTCCGCGGCGCGGACGAACTCGCCGGACTCGCCCGCACCTTCAACGAGACCGCCCGAGCCCTGGAACAGTCCGTACGCGAACTCCAGGAGGCCGAGGTCCGGGCCCGCCGCTTCGCCTCCGACGTCTCCCACGAACTACGCACCCCGCTCGCCGGGATGCTCGCCGTGACCGAGGTCCTCGACGAGGACGCCGCGCGCCTGGACGCCGACACCGCCAAGGCCCTGCGCCTGGTCAGCGCCGAGACCGGCAAACTCGCCGTTCTCGTCGAGGACCTCATGGAGATCTCCCGCTTCGACGCCCGGGCCGCCGAGCTCAACCTCGACGACGTGGACATCGCCGAAGCCGTCCGCAAGACGCTCGAACGGCGCCACTGGGACGACCACCGCGTCACCACCGCGCTGCCCCACGGCGTACGCGCCCGCCTCGACCCGCGCCGCTTCGACGTGGTCCTCGCCAACCTCGTCGGCAACGCCCTGCGGCACGGCGGCGCCCCCGTCCACGTCACCGTGCGCACCGCACCCGGCGAGAACGGCGAACGGCTCCTCGTCGACGTCGCCGACAGCGGACCCGGCATCGCCCCCGAGGTGCTGCCGCACATCTTCGACCGCTTCTTCAAGGCCGACGCCGCCCGGACCCGTTCCGCCGGCAGCGGCCTCGGACTCGCCATCACCCTGGAGAACGTCCGCCTGCACGGCGGCACCCTCCGGGCGGGCAACCGGCCCGCCGGCGGTGCCCTCTTCACCCTCGACATGCCGCTGGAGGCCCGCGCATGACAGGGCGCACGACGAGAGCCCGCGCCGCGGCGGCCACCGCCGCGCTGGCGGCCAGCGCCCTGCTGCTCGCCGGATGCGGGATCAAGCGCACCGGGGTGATCGAGAGCGGCCACGCCGCCGCCGTCGGCATCCCCGGCGGTAAGAAGGCCGCCGTCCTCTACTTCGTCGCCAAGGAGGGTGACCGGCTCGTCCCGGTCCCCTTCCCGCTCAGCAGCGAGTACATCATCGCGCCCGTACCGCTGGTGCGGCTGCTGCTCCAGGGGCCCACCGGTCCGGCTTCGGCGGCCGGACTCACCACGGCGCTGCCGCAGGTCTCCGACGAGCAGGTGGACGCGGTGGCGGTGAGCAAATACGCACCGGACAAAGGGTTGACGGTCAGCGTCCCCTTCGCGGTGGGAGGCCTCTCGGAGCTGGCCCGCAACCAGCTGGTGTGCACCCTCGGCGTCTCCGCGGTGCCGGACACCCTCAGCCGGGTCAGCATCAAGGGCACCGACACCGTCCTTCCCGCCGCCGACTGCGACCCCCGGCGCTGACGCCCGGCGGCTCCGGCCCGCAGGGGCGGCGCCCTTGCGGGCGCGACCGCACGCCCGCCACCGTGGCCGCATGGACCACGCCGCGGACATCCCCGACATCTTCGACCCACGCATCTACGCCGCCGCGGTCCCGCACGACCGCTACCGGCTGCTGCGCGACCGCCACCCCGTGGCCCGGCAGGCGGAGCCCGAGATCGAGGGCTGGCCCGCCGGCCCCGGTTTCTGGGCCGTCACCCGGCACGCCGACGTCGTCCGGGTCCTGCGCGACCACCGGACGTACTCCTCCTGGCTGGGCGCCACGCAGATCCGCGACCCCGACCCGGCCGACCTGCCCTTCCTACGCCGCACCATGCTCAACCAGGATCCCCCCGAGCACGGCGGACTGCGCCGCCTGGTGGCCCGCGCCTTCACCCCGGCCCGCGTCGACGCCTTCACGGGGCGCGTGCGCGACCGGGCCCGCACACTGCTGGCCGCGGCCCGGGACGCGGCCGAGGACGGCGCCGCCGACATCGTCCGAACCGTCACCGACGAGTACGCGCTCCTCAACCTCACCGACCTGCTCGGCATCCCGCCCGCCGACCGGGCCCTGCTGCTGGAATGGACCGTACGGGTCATCGGCTACCAGGACCCGGAAGACACCCCCGCCCCGCTCCTCGACCCCGACGGCAAGCCCCGCAACCCGCGCTCACCGGCGCTGCTCGGCGAGATGTTCGGGTACGCCCGCGCACTCGCCGCCCACAAACGCCGACACCCCGGCGACGACGTGATGACCGCCCTGGCCACCGCCGGGCTCGACCCGGCCGAACTGGAGATGTTCTTCTTCCTGCTCACCGTGGCGGGCAACGACACCGTGCGCAGCGCCGCCCCCGGAGGCCTGCTCGCCCTCGCCCACGCCCCGGACGAGTACCGCCGGCTCGCCGAGGGGAACGTGCCCCCGGAACGCGCCGTCGACGAACTCCTGCGCGTCCACCCACCGGTCCTCAGCTTCCGCCGCACCGCCGCCGTCGACCACGAACTGGCCGGACAGCCGGTCCGGACCGGTGACAAGGTCGTCGTCCTCCACGCCTCCGCCAACCACGACGAACGCGTCTTCACCGACCCGGGCCGCCTGGACCTCGGCCGCACGCCCAACCCGCACGTGTCCTTCGGGGACGGCCCGCACGTCTGTCTCGGCGCGCACTTCGCCCGCCTCCAGCTGCGCACCCTCTACCAGGAGTGGTGTACTGCCATGCCCGCACCCGAACTCACCGACCCGCCAAGGCGGTTGGTATCCAACTTCATCAACGGGATCACACGGCTGCCGCTGCGGGTGTCCGGGCCGGCCCGGTGACGTCCGCGACCAGCTCGGTCACGTCCGGCCCGTAGGCGTCGGAGTTGACCACCTTCAGCACCAGGCAGAAGGAGCCCACCCCGTACCTGCGCGCCAGCCGCGTGTGGTGTCGGCCCAGGTACCGGGCGGCCGCCTGGTTGCTGACCGCGGTCTGGCCCGAGAGCAGGAACACCGGACGGCCGCCCTCCCCGCCCACCAGCCGGGCCAGCACCACGAACTCCTCCAGCCCCTTGCGCCACCGGTAAGTCTCCCCGCCCACCGTGATCGCGCCCCGGTCCTCGTGCTGCTCGGTCTCGGTGTTCACGGTGATCCCCGGCAGCATGGACGCCAGGTGCGCCGTGGTGCGGGCGTTGGACGACGGCCCGCCGACGCAGAACTCGGCCCGGTCGCCGAACCCCTGACGGGCCGTGTCATGCGTGACGATCTGGACGTTCGCCCCGCAGTCCTTGATCAGGGCGGAGATCTCCAGCAGGGCGAAGGCGTCGTTGCGGTGCAGGGAGGAATCCTTTCCCCCCATCTGCCGATTGACCACGAACAGGCAGTCGGAGCCGGTCGGCAGCCCGAAGAACGCCTGCTTGCGGCGGAGCGCGCGCCGCCAGAGGAAGGTCCGGGAGAACCAGCCGAACCCACCGCTGACGGCGGCGGCTATCACCCCGAGCACGATGTTGCGCACGTCGTCGTTCATGCGCCGGATGCTAGTACGCCGACCGGCGGGGTTCACCGGGCCGCGGTCCCGGCACGGCACCTCGCCGCGTCACCGGACCGCGTGGGCCGGCCGCGGCGGGACCACCGCCGGGGCCCGATCCGGTCGGTCCGGCCGTACGGCGCGCCCCCGCCGACGCCCTGACGGGGCGGCGGGCCCGGCGCTAGGCTCGGCCCACGCTGCCACTGGAGGTCCGGATGCACCGTCCCGCCGTAGCCCGCACGTTACCGCTGCTGACCGTCGTCGCCGCGCTCGCCGCGACCACGGCCGCCCCGCCCGCCGCCGCGACCCCGGCCCCACCGGCGAAGGCGCCCGTCGCCGTCGGCTACGGCGGAGCCGTCGCCAGCGTCGACGCCGACGCCTCGGCCGCCGGGATCGCCGTGCTGCGCGCCGGCGGCAACGCCGTCGACGCGGCCGTCGCCACCGCCGCCGCACTGGGGGTCACCGAGCCCTATTCGGCGGGCATCGGGGGCGGAGGCTACTTCGTCTACTACGACGCCCGCTCGCACCGGGTGCACACCATCGACGGCCGGGAGACCGCCCCGGCCACCGCCACGGCCGCCCTGTTCCAGGAGAACGGCCTGCCCATCCCCTTCGCCGAGGGCCAGACCAGCGGCCTCGGCGTCGGTGTCCCCGGCACCGCGGCCACCTGGAAGAGCGCACTCGACGCCTGGGGCAGCCGCCCGCTGCGCCACCTGCTCAAGCCCGCCGAGAGACTGGCCCGCGACGGCTTCACGGTGGACGCCACCTTCCGGGCCCAGACCGAGCTCAACGAGGCGCGGTTCCGGGACTTCCCGGACACCGCCAAGCTCTTCCTGCCCGGCGGCTCCCTGCCCGCCGTCGGCTCCACCTTCAAGAACCCCGACCTCGCCGACACCTACGCCGAACTGGCACGCAAGGGCACCGGCGCCCTCTACCGGGGCCGCATCGCCGACGACATCGTCCGCGCCGTCCGCACGCCCCCGGTGGACCCCGCGGCCACCCGTACGGTCCGGGCGGGTGACCTGACCGCCGGGGATCTGCGCGCGTACGGCACCAAGCGGCAGACCCCGACCCGGGTGAACTACCGGGGCCTGGACGTCTACAGCATGGCGCCGTCGTCCTCCGGCGGCACCACGGTCGGCGAGGCGCTGAACATCCTGGAACGGACCGACCTCGCGAAGCTCTCCGACGCCCAGTACCTGCACCACCTCATCGAGGCCTCCCGGATCTCCTTCGCCGACCGCGGACGCTGGGTCGGCGACCCGGCCGCCGAGGACGTACCGACACGCGAACTGCTCTCGCAGCGGTTCGCCGACTCCCGAGCCTGCCTGATCAGGCCCGACCGGGCCCTGACCAGCCCGCTGGCCCCCGGCGACCCGCGCAGCCCGCAGCCCTGTGCCACCACCGGGCAGGCCGCCCCCACCACGTACGAGGGCGAGAACACCACGCACCTGACGGTCGCCGACCGGTGGGGCAACGTCGTCTCCTACACCCTGACCATCGAGTCCACCGGGGGCAGCGCGATCACGGTCCCCGGCCGCGGGTTCCTGCTCAACAACGAGCTCACCGACTTCTCCTTCGCCCCGGCGGCCCCCGGAGTCCCGGACCCGAACCTGCCCGGCCCCGGCAAGCGGCCGCGCTCGTCGATGTCCCCGACGATCGTGCTGGACCACGGCCGGCCGGTGCTGGCGGTCGGGTCGCCCGGCGGTGCCACGATCATCACCACCGTCCTGCAGACCCTGACCGGCCACCTGGACCGGGGCCTGCCGCTCGTCGACGCCATCGCCACGCCACGGGCCAGCCAGCGCAACCAGACCACCACCGAGCTGGAGCCGGGCCTGTGGAACAGTCCGCTGCGCGCCGAACTGGAAGCCCTGGGCCAGGGCTTCCGACAGAACCCGGAGATCGGCGCCGCCACCGGCGTCCAGCGGCTGCCCGACGGCCGCTGGCTCGCGGCGGCCGAGACCTCCCGACGCGGCGGTGGCTCGGCCATGGTCGTACACCCGCACGGCACATGGTGAAGGACGCCCCAGGAGGACGGAGCACGGACGGACCGTGGTGAGGACCCCGGCCCGCGTCCGGTGATCGCGACCGCGGGCTCCGCACGGGCGGCGCGGGTGCCGTCGGCGGAGCGCGGGGTCCGGTCGTCGCCGACGCCGTCGCACCGGGCGGCGTCCGTGCCACCGCGATCGTGCCGTTCGGGCGGGAGCCGGGGCCGAACGGCCCAAACTGCGGTGGGACGTGCCGTGGGCGGGGCAGACGTCAGGGCGTGTCAGCAACGAACGCAGCCAAGCGACTCGGATGCGCAGCCGTCGGCGCCCTCCTCGCGGGAGGCCTGCTGCTGGCGGCGTGCGCCCTGCCGGACGGCCGTCCGGGAACCGTGCACGACGCGGACGGGCGCGGCCGCACGGGACCCGCTGAGCCGGGCGGTCCGCACGGCCGCTGAGCGGTGAGCTGACGTTCCGGCCCCCGACAGGTGGTGCGAGGTGCCCATCCGCCGCCGGGGCGCGCCGCGCCCGGGACGTGGGCGCGCCGTGTCGCCCCCCACCCCGCCCTTGCCCCACCCGGCCCCGGCCCACCTCACCCCACCCCATCCGGCAGGCCGGGTCCGGCCGATGCGGCGGCGGTGGGCCGGGTCGCCGGCCGTCCGCGCTAGGGTCCGGGTATGGGTCTCCAGCAGCTCGGCAGCGCGCGGTACGTCAGCCTCACCACGTTCCGCAAGGACGGCACGCCCGTGGCCACGCCCGTGTGGGCGGTCGCCGACGGGGGTGAGCTGTACGTGTGGACGCGCAGCGATTCGTGGAAGGTCAAGCGCATCCGCAACGACGGGCGGGTCACCGTCGCCGCGTGCGACGTGCGCGGGCGCCTGGAGGAGGGGACTCCCGTGTACGAGGGGCAAGCCCGGCTGCTCGACGACGACGGCCTGCGCCGGGTGCGCAAGCTGATGTCGCGCAAGTACACCTGGCAGTTCTGGGCGGTGGACGTGCCCGCCGCTCTGGTGCGGCGGGGCAAGCGCCCGCACACCGCGATCGCCGTCAAGCTTTGAGACTCCCGTAGCCCGCCCGTAACACGGGTGGGGTCCAATGCGGTCATGGAGACCGCGACTTCACTTGCGATCAGTCAACTCTCCGGATATTTGCGGGGGTTGACGCAGAGGCTGGATGCCGGAGCGGGCTGGTACGGGGAGTTCCTGCGTCGGGATCCGGAGGGCATGCGGGCCTGCCTGGACGGGGTGGCGATACCTCCGTGGGACGTGGTGGAGTCGCTGCTGCGGGACCTGGCGGGGGTGGGCGGCGCGGAGCTCGCGGCGCGGGAGACGGTATACGCCGCGCGGCTGCGGGCGGCAGCGGTCACCGTGTGGGACCGGCTGCCGGGGGGCGGCGAAGAACTGCGGACCCTGCTCGCGGCGGCCGCGGCCCAGCGGGCCGAATCGGAGGCCGCCCTGCGGACCCTGACCGCACGGCTCGGCGGGACCGCAGACCGGGCCCAGACCGAAGCCCTGACCCGCGAACTGTCCTGGACCCAGGACGACGTGGCCCGCGCCGCGGCCCGCCACGAGGACCTGGCGGCCCGCCTGGCCGCCCTGGAGGCCGCCCCGTCGCAGGTCGTCCCCCAGCAGCGGCCCGCACGACCGCCCCGGCCCGCTAGCGGAACGGACCCGCGACCGGTACCTGCGCCCCGTGCGGGCGTACCCGCCGGGCCCGCCGGGGACACCGCCCCGGCGGGCACCCGGCAGGCGTCCCCGGCCGAAGCGGGTGCGGGGCCGGAGGATCCGGGCCCGCAGGCCGCGGAACCGGGGTCTGCCGCGTCCGCCCGGACCGCTGCACGGCCGGGAGCCCGGCCGCAGGACGGGGCCGGCGGGGCCGACGAGGGCGCGACGGCGGTGCTGCCGCCCGTCGGGCGGGCCGAGGGACGGTGGCTGCGCGGGGCGCGGCGGGTCGGGGGTGCCCGGTACGCCGGGACGGCGGCTTCCGAGCCCCTGGCGTTCACCCCGCCTCCCGGCCACCCGGACGCCCACGCCCCGGGTGGGCCGGGCAGCCCGGAAGCCCGTCCCGCCCCGCGCGGTGCCCGGTTCGGCCCGCCGAAGGCCGCACCCGAGCCGCAGCCCGAGCCGCAGCCCGAGCCCGCGGCCGTACCGGAGGCCGCGCCCGAGCCCGCGCCACCGCCCGGCAGGCCGCGGGCCGTCGCCGCCGAACTGCTCGCCCTGCGCGCGCAGGGGCGTACTGGTGAGGCGCACGCCCTGCTCTGCCAGGCCGCGGCCTGGCCCGCCGGACAGTTGCCCGCCCTGGCCGCCGAACTCGCCCGCGCGGGGCTCACCGCCGACTGGGCCACCCTGCTCTGGGAAGCGGCTTCGCTGCCGCCCGAACGGCTCGCGGCCGCCGCAGCGGCCCTCGGCGACGCCGGCCGGGAGGCCGACCGTGACGCCCTGTTGCGCCAGGGCGTCGCCCGCCCCTCCGCCGAGGTCGCGGACGCGGCCCTCGCGCTCGGCGCGGCCGGCCGGAACCGGGAGGCCGACGCCCTGCTCGGAGCCTTCGTGCGGGTCCGCACCGCGGAGGAGGCCGCCGCCCTGGCCCGGTACGACCCGCGGTGGCTCGCCCCCCGTCTGCTCCAGGCGGCCGGTTTACTCTCCGGCGCCCGCCACCGCGACCTCCTGCACGCCCTGCGGGTGGCCGGCATCGTCGCCACCTAGTACTCCAGCAGGATCCTACGGTCTGACGCGTAAATAGCAGCAGGTCAGGGCGGGGGTTGGCAGCACTGGGTGCCCGGTGGCCTTGGGGCGCCGGGTGTCTGGAGCTGTTGGTCAG